>NZ_JBMERP010000027.1:0-47417 GCF_049310925.1 Virgibacillus sp. DJP39
ATAAAAATTGGCATTGTAACTACTAATGTGATTGGGCCTCTTTTACTTACCACCACCAAAAATCTGGCAATCACTTTATCTATGCCAACATAGACGAGTGAGTAGCTAAGCAATGACAACATCAGGATAAAGTAAAGCGCTGGAGACAGGAAACCACTAAAAGCCTCCTCGACACTACCTACTAACCCAAACAAAAGCATGCAGGCGAGCAGTAAAATACTGCCCGCACCACTTGGGATAGGTGCCGCCACCCATAGGTAGACAGCAAACAATAATAACCCCAATGTTAACTGTTGGTCTATGGTGAAACTGGTTAAAATAAACTCATGTGTACAGATAACCAACGTACTTAATAGTAAACAGTAAATAATTTTTGATTTCATCTTTTTTACCCTTACAATCCTTGTTCACTTTCTGCTTTAGCCTTCTTTTTAGAATTACGATTTTTAATTAGTGGTACAAGGAAAGATAAGAAAGCAATTAACAGCATTGTGGCTGAAATTGGATTCGTTACAAAGATTGAAAGACTTCCATTGGAAATCGTTAATGATTGTCTAAATGCTTGCTCCATCATGCCTCCTAGTATGAAAGCAAGTAATAATGGTGCAGCAGGAAATTGAATAATTCTCATAAAATAACCAATTATTCCAAATGCTAATAGAAGGTACAAGTCAAATGTATTAAAGCTAATCGCATAGACTCCAATAATACAAAATACAATAACTAATGAAATCAGCAATTGTCTTGGCACAAGTAAAATTCGAGACAGATATGGAATTAGTGGTAAGTTCAGTATGAGTAACAGAACATTACCAATATACATACTTGCAATTACACCCCAGAATACATCTGGATGATCTGCCATTAATAATGGACCTGGCTGAATTCCAAGTACAATTAAAGCACCTAACATTACAGCTGTAGTTCCCGATCCAGGAATACCTAGACTTAATAGTGGTACAAACGCACCAGTTGAAGCAGCATTATTAGCTGTTTCAGGGGCTGCAACGCCACGTATTGCCCCTTTACCAAATTCATCAGAGTTTTTCGACATTTTCTTCTCACTAATATAGCCTAGAAAGGATGAGATTGTACCTCCTGCTCCAGGCAACACTCCTACAAGAAAGCCAATTACAGACTGTCTTCCCATCGTAGGAGCCAATTCCTTATATTCACTTTTGGTAAGCTTAAGACTACCTACATTGTGCATGTCATCCATTTTTTCATTTCTATTTTTAATAAGCGAAGTGACCTCTGCAAGGGCAAATAATCCTAATGCAATAACTAGAAAATCAATACCTTCCAAAAGGTGTGGATTCCCAAACGTAAAGCGAAGTGTTCCAGTTTGGCCATCAATTCCTATAGTGGCAATCATCAAACCTATAACACCTGAAATAAGCGCTTTTACTGTTGAACCCTCCGCTAGACTAGCGATGGCGGTTAATCCCATTAGCATTAATGCAAAATATTCTGGTGGACCAAATGATACAGCCATTTTTGATAGCAACGGTGCCAGGAAGGTAAGGAAAATGATACCAATTGTTCCACCCACAAATGAGCCGATTGCAGCTATAGCAAGGGCTTTACCTGCCTTTCCCTGTTTAGCCATTGGATAGCCATCAAACGTTGTGGCAACTGCTTCAGAAACTCCAGGTGCATTTAATAGAATGGAAGAGGCTGCTCCCCCATATGCTGCACCATAATAAACCCCAGCCATCAATAACAAGGCAATTGCAGGATCCATTCCATATGTAATTGGAATCATTACTGCAATCGCCGTAATAGGTCCAAGGCCCGGGATCATACCGATAACCGTACCTACAACAACACCAATAAATACAAACATTAAACCTTCAAAGCTTAAGGCTACTTGAAACCCCTGTGCAAGTCCGTGAAACACATCCATGCTGTTACCTCCTTCTAATCACACATGGCCAACAAAGCCTTTTAAAAAGGTAAAATTCCTGTCGGCAGGTGCACTTGTAAAAATGAATCGAATAATAAGTAGATTAATATTGGTACACTAAGAGAAACGATTGCGTTAATAATATGTCTTTTATATCCAAGAAAAAGGGAACAAAAAAAGAGAAATAGAACTGTAGTTATAATAAAGCCCAAGATTTCAAGGAAAAATATAAAAAGAATAATGAAGCCGATTACTGCGAGGATTATTTTTAGCTCACTTTTTGATATATGATCGTCATCATTTTCTTTCTTAGCCTGATCCTTGGTGAAATAGAGAATGATAGACAGAACCAACAACAAAACACCAAGGCAAATTGGCACAAGATCAGCATCAATTGGAACGTATGCATATGATGGTAGCTGGAAACTTAACACAAGATAACCAATGGCTAAAATAATCAAAAAAATGGATATTTTCTTATTCAATGTATGAAACATGCTTATACCACCTCTTCTAAAAAGTAAAGCCAATGACCTAGATCATTGGCTAACCTGTCTATCCTTACTTAGCAAGCCCCAACTCTTCTAATAACGATTTAATATCTTTCTTTTCTTCATCTAAAAATGCTTTATATTCCGCGCTATCCATGTACATTTCACTCCAGCCAAACTTCTTGCGAATTTCAGCAAATTCATCAGATTCGCTTAACTCTTTGAATTTCTCTTCATAAAATTTAACTGCAGCTGGATCCATATTTGGTGGACCAAAGAATCCACGCCAGTTAACAAATGTAGCATCTATTCCCTGTTCTTTAACAGTCGGAAAATCTGATAAAACATCTCCCTCTAACCGCTCTTCAGATGTAACACCAAGTACTTTGATTTTGCCTGCTTTTACTTGCTCGACAGTTTCGGCAACACCAGTAGAATATACATCAACGCTTCCGTTTAATAATGCAGTTAGTGCTCCTCCATCTTGGTCTGATACATACTTAATCTTTGTTACATCAACGCCTGCTGCTTTTGCAATCTTAACAAACTGAATATGATCCATACTTCCTGGAGAAGATGCCCCGATTACAGTTACACTTGATGGATCTTTTTTCATGTCATCAAACAACTCATTCAAGTTATCCCATTTTGCATCGGCTGTTACAGCAAATGCTGCGTAATCAGCAATTACATTAGAAAGCGGTGTAAAGTCTTCGTGTCCATATTCCGATTGTCCGTTTAATGGGACTAACAAAATTGGTGGTGATGATACAAACAGGTCTGTATTACTTCCTTCTTTTTCATGAATAGAAGCCCAGCCTACTGCTCCGCCTCCACCTGGCTTGTTTACTACTCCAATATCCTGTTCAATAATACCTGTTTCGTTAAATACTTTCCCAACCATTCTGGCTGTTGTATCCCAACCGCCCCCTGCTCCAGATGGAGACACAATTTCAATTGCTTTATCCGGTGTCCATTCCCCATCTGCACCTTTACTTGCTTCCTCACTATCCGAACATGCTGCTGTGAAAATCATTAAAAATACTAGTGCTAAAAATGGTAATAACTTTTTCACTTTAATTCCCCCTTATTTTCCAATGAGCCCACTCATTGGTACTAGGTATAACTGTAAATGAATTATTCTGAAATGTAACCGTTTTCAAAATAAAACACCAAAAGGTTTTTGTGTTTATTTTGTTCATTTTGTTCACGTGAAGTTAAATTAGGCGAAATCATTCCACGGAGAAACCCAAAAAACGTGCCTTCTAGCAACGGAGCGGACATTATTTGAAAATAAATGAGATCTAGATGCTAGCGGATATCTGCTACGTTATTTGATAATAACCTTAGTTTTACAAGATATAGTCCAAATAAGGTATCAGTGTGTCCGCAAAACAGCTTATTTTACCAGTTTAATAGAAATAACGAACCGTCTCTCCGCCGTCAGTAAGTATTAAAAAAACGTTCAGATTTCATCTGAACGTTCCCGTTTGCCATTTATACTGTTAATTTCTCGTTAAAATCAATGCTAAATATGTTAGTTGCTTTGAAATCAGGATTTTCTCTCCCAAACCCCCATAAGATTAAATCAAGATGTTTTCGTCAGCATAAGATATCTTCGTTCAGGCCTTCCGACAATTCCATATTCCAGTTGCGCCGTACAGGTACCAATTGATATTAAGTATTCTAAATACCGTCTGGCTGTTGTTCGGGACGCACCGATTTCAACTCCCATTTCATCCGCTGTAATCCCAAACTGTTTGGTGTCTATAATACTTTTAATTTTCTCCAGTGTTAAAGGGTCAATTCCTTTGGGGGTAAGCTGGCTTTTAGACTTATCAAGTTGTTGATGTCCAAAATAGTTATCTAAAAAGGCTTGATCTAATTCTTCTTTTTTATTTAATATTTTCCTTGTGTTTTTATACTTTTCAATTGTTTCAATAAACCGATCCATTTTTACAGGCTTAATAATATAATCTAAGATACCATTTCTAAGTGCATCCTCAACCATTGATTTGTCTGTTGCAGCGGAGATCATAATAATGTCTATAGATGCATTCAAATCACGAATCTTACGAATGAGCTTAGTTCCAAGTATATCAGGCATGAAAATATCCAGTAAAATTAAATCAATTGGGAGTTTCTTTACCAGTTGCAGTGTATCTTCTCCATTTAGTGCCTTACCTATAACTTCTACATCACTTATCTTTGACAAAAACGCTTCGTGAATACCAGCTACTCGATAATCATCTTCTGCAATTACTATACGGATCATTTGATTATTCCTCCCCACTGTTCTTTAACTTTTTCGGTATAAAGATAGAAAAAACTGCTCCACAATCGCTTTTATTGTAAACTTCAATTATCCCATGCAATTCATCGACAATATCCTTTACAGAAGCTAACCCATATCCACGGTCGAAAGCCTGTTTAGTAGAAAATCCTGTTTTAAACAACTGAGACATTATTTCTTCTTCTATACCTGTACCATTATCAGTAATATCAAATATGATATCTTCTCCTATGTCTGTAGCGAAAAATGTAACCTGTTTAACTTGATTACCCTCAACCGCTTCCATTGCATTGTCCAATAAATTCCCTAGTATTGTTATTAATTTTGTCATATCAATTTGGTTTGGTACGACATCCAAAGAAGTATTTTCATCTATTATAAAATCCACTTTTTTCTCAGAAGCCTTACTGATTTTTCCTAGCAAAATTGCCTGAACAGTCTTATCTTTGATCTGTTCCAAGACTACTTTATTTTGGTTTAAATGAAAGGCAGATTCTTTCTGGATTAACTCAATTGCTTCATCGTAATGTTCTAATTGAAGCAGCCCTGACAAAACATATAGTTTGTTTGTGAATTCATGTGTCTGTGCTCGTAAATCTTCTGAATACCTCCTAACTTCAGACAAGGCATTTAACATCTCATTCACTTCAGTTTTATCCCGGAAACTTGCTACAACACCAACAACCTCATTATTCTCCATAATTGGTGTCCGATTAACTATTACAGCCCGGTCATGTAAAGACATTTCTTCATCTTTACCGCTTATGCCCGTTTTAAGTACCTCATACATTTTGGTGTTCGGGAAAATGTCTTCAACCTTTTTTATTCGACCATCATCCGTATAACCCAAAATGTTTTTAGCTGAATGGTTCATCATGGTGATATAGCCATTTCGATCAATAGCAATAATTCCTTCCTTTATTGAAAGGAGTATAGCATTTCTATCACGGAACAAAGACGCTATTTCATATGGCTCAAGTCCTAATGTGTCTTTACGAATATTTCGAGCCAGTAGTACACTCCCGAGTATTCCAAAAGCCATAACAATTAAGGAAATACTACTGATCTTTAATAGTTTTTTAAATACAATTATTTTGATATCCTCGACCATAAATCCTACTGAAACAAGTCCTATTATTGTGCCCTGTTCATTAATAATTGGTGCTTTTCCACGTAGTGAAGGACCTAGACTCCCAACTGCCTGTGAAGTATAGTATTTTCCATAGACTAAAGCTCTTGTGTTATCCCCACCAACCATATGCTTTCCTAATTTCCGTTCATCTGGATGCGAATATCGAATCCCTTTTGCATTTCCTACAACTATAAATTCAGCCCCAACCTTTTTCCTGATTCTTTCTGCGATTGGTTGAATGACAACCTCTGGGTCATCAAGTTTAAAGGCATTTTTAATCGATGGCATAAGCGAGACAGTAGTAGCAACATGCAAAGCTCGCTTCCCTATATTTTCAGTTGTTTCTTCTGATTCAAGATAGGCTATTATACCAGTAATTAGAATGGTTACTAATAGAATTAAAGCAATAATTAAACCCAATATTTTGGTTTGTAAGCTAACCAACTTCATTTCTGCAACAACCTTCCTAATCCTGAAGCAATTCTTCTATTAATTTACCACACTATTAACAATAGATGAAATTTTCTCGACCGTTTATATATCATTCTTTTAGAAAACCTTTTTTCGTAAGTTTTATTGCTTTTTGAACTTCACAGTTGATACAAACTGCGACGTAACTACTGCACTGATTTCCGGGTACGGGCAGTCGCTTTCCGGGGTCTTCGGACTCGCGCTGTTCCCGCAGGAGTCGACTGCTCTACGCTTCAATCAATCAGTAGTAAGCTATTTGCTATTTGCTATTTATCATGATGGTCGTTTGTATCCGCTATGCTAGCGAAGGAAATACACGAAGACTCCTGCGGGAGGAAAGGCATCGGTGTGACCCCGCAGTGCGTAGCACGAGGAGGCTCACCAGCCTCCCTAAGGTGCGCGAGTGTATTTCCGTAGCGGTAGGTTACGTCGCAGTTTATACATTTTTTATCTAAAAACGTTAGAAAACAGCCTTCAGAAAAAAACTCCCTACTCAATTAAAGAGAAGGGAGTTTTCAGAAACTTGACCTATCGTGAAACTTTTATGGTGAAAGCTTTAATTGCAAAGAAGGTCTTTATACTTCTTTACTGCTAAACAAAAATCTTTACAATCCGGTAAGCAATTCAAAGTGTTCCAATACCGCTGGTTCATGACTGATTCGCTCCCTCTTCCATACTGATTCTAAGAAAACTTCACTGACTGCCTTTTGTCTCGCGTTACCTAGAACACTTAACTCTATTGCAATAACACTTTCGAAAATATCTGCCATCCGTTTTGCAATATCCTTGCTATAATAGGTTTGCAGATCAGAAGACATTTTCTTTATTTCATCAATTCTTTCTTTTAGATTGTTAACTTCAGTGACAACAGGAAGTACCCCAGTTTCTACCTTGAATTTCTCTTGAACCCTATTCAACCTATTAATCATATTCTCTAAAAACAATTCATCTGCTGAATACTTCCCTATCAATCTTAACACTTCTAGTCCAAGTATATTTGCAGTTCCTTCCCAAACTGTCAGTACTTGTGCATCACGTAGCAATCGTGGTGTAACAAAATCTTCAATATATCCATTTCCACCATGCATTTCAATAGATTCATGAGCAAAGTGAACAGCTTGTTCGGCCGTTTCCTTTTTCATAATAGCAACATATAGCCGGAAAAGTATTTGTTCTTTCTTTGATGCTTCCTTCTTCGATTCAACTCCCATAACATCATCCATCAGATTAATAACTTCAAACACAGCATTAGTTTCTATCTCCTGCTTTGCAGCCATTTCACCCAACGTAGCTTTTATCATTGGATAATTTGTTAATTTATTACCAAAGGCAATTCGACTTTCCGCATAATTTTTGGCCTCCAGATAAGCTCGTCGCATAATCCCCAGTGATGCAATTGCATTCGAGACACGTGAGAGGTTCAGAGCCTCTATCATGTAGAAAAACCCTTTGTTTTCCTCCCCGACAAGATATCCTTTTGCACCTTCGAATTCAATTTCTGCTGATGGAACTGCCCTGACACCTAGTTTGTCCTTTAATCTGCGAATTAGCAGTGAACCTTCTGCTCTATTCTCTTCCCATGGAACCAGAAATAAACTTAGCCCCTTAGTACCGGGTGGTGCACCATCTAAGCGCGCCAGAACCATCGCAACACCGCATGCTCCAGCGTTACTTGCGAAGTATTTTTCACCAGTAATCCGGTAATAATCATTTTCCTTTACAGCTTTGACTTCACTCGCACCTACATCTGACCCTCCTTGCCTTTCTGTCAAAAAGGTAGCACCCTCAAACAGCTCGACATCACCAGTTGATAAAACGTTTGGTAAGTACTTTTCTTTCAAACCATCCGTGGCGTAATGGTCGATTAAATAAGCAGTCGCCATGGTCAGTGTTACCGGGCAATAAAAGCCTGGCTCTGCATGTGAAAGTAAATATCCTTGTGCAAATGAATAGAGATAATTACCTTTGTGTCCAAGCTCTGGAATTTCTTTATGAACATAGCCCACAATACCCGCGTTATATGTTTCTTTAACAGTCTCTTTATATCCTTCATTTAACCAAACGTGTGATAAATCGTTTCCCATCCGATCGTAACGGATTGATTTCGGCTGCCCCTCCCGATCAGTGTGTACAGCACGTTCATCTATCTCATTTGCACACTTTCGTCCATATTCATCTAATTCTTTATCTGCCCATCTGAAAAAATCTTGTGGTAACTTTTTCTTAAGTAATTGTTTAAGATTTGGATCATCTTGATAGAAGTTTTTCACTTTTTGACCTCCTGCCTTTAGTAATACCAAAATATGTTGCCAACTCTGAAATAGAGTATGTTTCTTCTTGTTTCATCAGCAATCACCTTTTTTATAACATTCTAACAACTACAGTTTACCATTAACGTTGACGTCAAGTGCAACCAGTAATTGAAATTCTGCGTTAACCTGCCCTATTATGAGCTCACACCTCTATTTGATTATCCAGGTCTACCCGTGAAGCAGTTTTTTAACTTTTACAAGCCGATCTAATTAAAATTACAACCGTAAGTAGTGGTATACAAGCTAAAGAAAGAAGCCACTCCCTATTTGGAAGTGACTCTTCGTCTAATTATTTTTTTAATAACCACCATCACCTGTTGGATAGTTATTGCCTATGATTACGAGTAACACAAACAACACAACAAGTAAGATAAATCCATTTTGCCCCCCTTGAGGGTAGCCGTATGCAAAGCCCATGATTTAGTCACCTCCTTATAACCAGAAATTCAGATCTCAACTGTTCAGAGTTTAACCCCATCCTTGTTAACCTGTTGGATAATTGTTACCAACAATTACAAGCAGGACGAATAATACAACTAACAGGATGAAGCCATCATTACCCCAAGAACCGTAACTCATATGAAATCCCCCCTTTAATTTACATGTAATAGGAATTACCAAATTTATTGGTGAATTACCAAAGAATAAGATGACCAACAAAGTAAACTAGCGTAAAAACCAATATTATAGTTATTCACCTTTTCATGGTTTACATTTAATGTATGTATGTTTTTTAAAACTGGATAGGTAAGTCACCCGGTTTACAGAAAAAAATTTAGACTTTTATTATTCAAGGCTTATTTGGCATTAAGATTCTCTAAATGTTTCCATTAAAAAAGATCCCCCGTATCACCAGGGGATCAAATTTCCTTGTTATTTTTTTAACTTAGCCAAAGCATCTGCTAAGGCATTATTTTTAAAATCATCATCTTGTTTGTTTAAATACTTATTGACTTCACCTTTTGAAACTTTATGTTTCTTCTCCTGTTGCTTACGTTTATTAAATGCTGAAAGTTTTTCACGATGCCCACATTTGCAGGTAAACGTCTGCCCTTCGCCTTCTCCACGTAATTCTAAACGTTTATGACAATTAGGACACCTTGCATTCGTTCGTTTCGCTATGTTTTTTTTACTCCCACAGGAGCGATCCTGGCACACAAGCATTTTGCCATTTTTGTTATCAATTTCCAGCATCAACTTGCCACATTCAGGACACTTTGTACCCGTCATATTATCATGCTTGAACGTTTCTTCACTACCTTTAATTTCCTGTACAATTTCTTTCGTGTAGCCCTTCATTTCAGAGATAAATGCATCTTTTTTAAGTTTGCCATCCGCAATTAATCCAAGCTTCTGTTCCCATTCAGCGGTAAGCGCTGGTGAACGTAGATCTTCTGGAACAAGTTCTAGTAATTGCTTTCCCTTTGATGTTAAAAACAAATGTTTCCCTTTTTTATCCATGTATTGGCCATTGAAAAGCTTTTCAATGATATCAGCTCGAGTTGCAACAGTACCAAGCCCACCAGTTTTTGTCAGACTGCCTGCCAAATGCTTCTCATCCGAGCTCATAAACCGCGCTGGGTTTTCCATTGCTTGGAGAAGTCCACCCTCGGTAAAACGTTCAGGTGGTTTTGTCTCACCATTTGTTATGGACACCTTTAGTTTATCGAACGTATCACCCTTTGCTAATTTGGGTAGTGTTTGATCTCCCTTATCATCTTCATCATCAATTCTGTTGTCATAAATTTCTTTCCATCCTACTTTAGTTACTCGCTTCCCTTTTGCAGTGAACCGCTCATCATCAATTTTAGCTTCTATAGAAGTTTGCTCATACTCATGTGGATCTGATAAAACTGCAAGAAATCTTTTCACAACTAAATCGTATATTTTTCTTTCTTTATCGTTCAAATCGTCTAAAACAATCGATTCTTCAGTTGGAATGATTGCATGGTGATCTGATACTTTGGAATTGTCAACGACAGACTTTGAAAGCTTCAGCTCCCGTTTTAAAACTTTGCCGGCAAATCGAGCATATTGGTCTACTCCACAAGCTCTTACACGGTCTTTTAAAGTTGGAACAATATCAGTAGAAATGACCCGTGAATCAGTTCTTGGATAAGTTAAAGCTTTATGCTGCTCATATAACTTTTGCATAATCGACAGTGTTTGTTTACCAGAATAATTAAAAATACGGTTAGCATCACGTTGAAGTTCTGTTAAATCATACAGTTGTGCGGCATATGTCTTTTTATGTGCTTTATCAACTGATGTAATGGTCGCGTTCTTATTCTTCATTTTTTGTGAAATCGCTTCTGCTTTATCTTTAGCAAATGTACGGTTATTATTTTTATCGTCCACCCATGTTAATTTCAAACCCTTTTCTGTAACCGCCTGGACACCATAAAATTTCTGAGGTTTGAATGCTTTAATTTCATTCTCCCGTGCTGCTATCATGGCAAGTGTTGGTGTCTGTACACGGCCACCAGAAAGCTGGGCATTGTGTTTAGTCGTCAACGCCCTAGTTGCATTTAAACCAACGTACCAGTCAGCTTCAGAGCGAGCGACAGCCGCATCATACAAATTTAAATAGCGCTCACCAGGTTTCAATTGCTTGAATCCATCTTTGATAGCTTTGTCGGTTACAGATGAAATCCACAACCTTTTAACAGGTTTTTTAACGTGAGCCTTCTCCAAAATCCATCTTGCAACAAGCTCACCCTCACGCCCCGCATCTGTAGCAATGACAATATCACGTACGTCGTTACGATTAAGCTGTGTTTTTATAGCATTAAACTGTTTACCAGTTTTTTTCATTACCACTAATTTCAAGTTTGGCGGCAGCATCGGTAAATCATCAAGCTTCCATGTTTTATACTTATCATCATAAATTTCCGGATCTGCAAGCGTAACTAAATGACCCAGCGCCCATGTAACAATGTATGAAGACCCTTCTATATAACCATTTCCTTTTTTAGTACAATTAAGGACACGTGCAATATCACGCCCGACGGATGGTTTTTCCGCTAGTACAACTGTTTTACTCATATAAAAAAATCCCTTCTATATTAAATAACCTTCTACCAGTTTATCATAATTGTTCAATTTCAACTGTCATCAAAGCTAGACTACTGATCAGATTTAAGTTTACCGAAAGAAAAAAACTAACCATTTTAATTTAAAAAGGTTAGTTGGAATCCAAATAATTAACATGTAGATAAGCTGATAGTTCTTTTAGTTTCTCTTCTGGCAGGGCTTCTTCAATCATAGGAAAAATAACACGTTCCTCTTTCCTAACATGAGTTTCAAGCAGGACACCAAGCTCCTGCAATAATTCTACGGAAGCACTTTCCATGTTCGTAACCGCGTTAATCATCGATCGGATTTTCACATGTTCCAGCAGCATCTGCGAGATTTCCGGTTGTTCTTCTATCTTCGTATACTGGGCGTATGCTGGCAACAAAATTTCTTCTTCTTCTCTGAAATGCTCTTGTCCCCCGTCTTTCCAAAATTGCTTTAAGCTTGTTGTCGTTTCCTCAAGCGAAAGCTTACTTTTCTCTGTACCTACTTGCTTCAACCTAAGTGCTATAACCAATGCATGATAGTGATGATGCGATAAGGGGTAAAGAGATTCATGTCTTTTTATACCCGTTTTTTTCGTCAATGCTCTAACCTCCTCGCTTGAATACCTTAATAAGTCTTTCCTTATTTTAACATATTATTTCTTTACTATAATCCACTACTGCTTAGTAAATTATATACCTAACTAAATGAATCAGAATTGTGCATGATTCTAACCAGTAATGCTTGAGCTAGGTCCAAAAAATTCATAATTAATATCACTATCTACGACTTGATTATCTGATAACAACTGATAAACTGCTCGCATAAACGGCGTGGGCCCACAGAAATAGAATGACGCATCGAATGTTGGTAAAATAGATATTAACCACTCAGCATCTATGTATCCTTCTTTATCATAGTTTTTCATTAGCTTATCTTCATTTGTTGGGCGATCATAAATGAAATAGGATGAAACCTGACTATATCTTTCAGTAATATCATTTACTGTGTCACGCATGGCATGAACAGAACTTGATTGTGCAGCATGGATAAAAAAAACTTCCCGTTCGGGTTGTTGTTTCACAACCGTTTCCAGCATACTAATCATCGGAGTAAGCCCAACCCCACCACTCATCAATACTAGAGGACGTTCGTCAGTTTGATCTAATACAAAATCACCAGAAGGTGCACTAATAGGAAGAATACCGCCAACTTCTAAATTGTTATGCAAGAAATTAGAAACAATACCTGCTGGCAAATGTTCGAAAGCATCTTCGCGTTTTACACTGATTCGGTAATATCCCTCGTCAGGTGCAGCAGATAAACTATATTGACGCAAATGTGCATGTGATTCTCCTTTAATTTCGGCTCTAACAGTAATATATTGACCCGGTTGATAGGAAGGAAATGGGTTGTTATCTGCTGGCTCTAAGTAGAAGGATGTGATAACATCGCTCTCCTTTACTTTTTTTATCAATTTGAAATTACGGAAGTCTGTCCAACCACCTGTAGTATTTACCAATTCTTTGTACATATCTTTTTCTAAGTCAATAAATACAGATGCAATTACGCCATATGCTTTTTTCCAAGCTCCTAACACATCTTCATTTGCTGCATCACCTAATACCTCTTTCATCGCTAGCAATAAGTATTTCCCTACTATTGGGTAGTGCTCGGGCTTTATATTTAAACTCTTGTGTTTTTGAGCAATTTGTTTTATTTGTGGAAGAATCATTTCCAATTGATCAATATGATAAGCCGCTTTATAAACAGTTGCTGCAAGAGCTTTTGATTGATCTCCTTTTCGTTGGTTAGTTTGGTTAAATATATTTTTTAATTCTGGATGATTTTCAAACATGCGTTGATAGAACGTCTTAGTTATTTGTGTTCCATGTTCTTCTAAAACAGGCACAGTTGCTTTAATAGTATCGATTGTTTTCTGGTCTAAACCTGTTTTTGTCTCTGTATTCAAAATTTAACACTCCTAGTTTATAATTAAACATGTATTCTATATACATGTTTTAGCACAATTAAAGCATAACACTTTTTAATAGAATAAACAGCGGGATTGCTGTTACAATTTTGTTAACAATTCTGAGGGAGACTTTTAGATGCAATTAAAAAAATATACAGATTATGCTTTACGAGTTTTAATTTATTCAGGTATGAAAAACGAGGGTCAACTCGCTAAAATAAGCGAGATCTCAGATGCGTTTTTAATATCACAAAATCACTTAAGAAAAGTTGTATTTGAGTTAAATAAAAAGGGATACCTGGAAACTGTTCAAGGACGTAACGGTGGAATCAGATTGGCAAAATTACCAGAGGAAATGAACGTAGGGGAAATCGTGCGTCAGTTCGAGGATGATTTTATGATTCTGGAATGTTTTGATCAATCTAAAAATCAATGTGTCATTTCACCAGCATGTAAATTAAAGAATGCCTTAAGTGAAGCTGTAGAGGCTTTCTTACACGTTCTGGATGACTACACAATAAAGGATTTAATTTCAAATGAGGGACAACTTAAAAAGTTAATGGGAATTGACTAATGACTATATTCTATATTTCAATTAGTTCTTTTTAAAATAGGCTCTTTGCGTAAATTTTGCTGCTCTTTAACTTCGCATTTGATAGAAAATGCGAAGTAACTAAAAATCATGTTCCATGCTCAACAACCGCTGCGGAGAAATCACTACGCGCACCTTAGGGCTTGAGCTGAGCCTCCACGATCGCCAAAACCGCTCACTGTGGGGTCTCAACACTTCGTTTTCCCATATCAGTCTTCGTCTTTTTCCTTCGCTAACGTGATGAATAGCACTTTATAGTTCATTCACTATTACGATAGTTGCTTGGAGCGAAGGACCGTTGACTCCTGCGGGAACAGCACAAGTCTGAAGACCCCGCAGAGTGGTTTTCTCGAGGAGGCTGAGGCCGTGCCCGCGGAAAACAACTCAGCGCATACGTCGCAGTTTATACACATTGTGTCATAAACAATAATCTTTTAGCTTTAAAATTAAAAACCCATTCAGACATTTTCTCACATTTCATGCGATAACCCATACAATGTTTAAAACATATATAAAGGAATGATATAAAATGTTTTTTTACTTTGGATTATTTCTTCTGGTTATAGCAGTTAGTTTGGATGGTTTTGGTGTTGGGATTACGTATGGTTTGAGGAAAATTCGTGTGCCGGCTTTAGCGTTAACAATCATAATGCTTTGTTCTGGAATCATTGTCTTAATTTCGATGACTATCGGAACATATCTTAGTAAGTTTGTTGATCCAGAAATTGCTGAGGGGTTTGGTGGTTCAATTTTAATTGCTATTGGTTTTTACTGTCTAGTAAATGCTGCGCGTTCCAAAATTAGCGATCGGACCTTTAAAAAGAATCAAAATAAATTACTTGAGGCAAGTAATATAGAAAAGTACAAAAGTGTTCTCAGTAAACCACAGCATGCGGATTTAGACCAGTCGGGTTCTATATCTGGAGTTGAAGCTCTATTATTGGGTTCCGCTCTAGCTCTTGATGCGTTTGGAGCAGGAATAGGGGCTGCAATGTTGGGATACTCACCAGTTATTACTGCTTCATTAATAGGCGTAATGAGTGGTTTATTTGTGTATTGTGGTATTAATGCAGGTATTTTGATAGCTAACAATACTTCCATCAATAGAATAACATTATTGCCACCGTTATTTTTAATAGCACTTGGTATATCGAATATTTTATAATTCAGGTCTGAGTTGAGTTTGTGGGAGTTGGGTGGTTTTCGATCGGGTATGAGTGTTTCTCGATTGAATTTTTAAAAAGATATTAGAAAACTTGGCTTATCGCCAGGGCTTAATGGCAAAAGCCTTATTTGTACTGATGCAGTAAGAAAGGATTTATACTTTCTTACCTGCAAATAAAACATCCAGCTGCTATTATCTAAGCAACAGGATGTTTTTTGTTATTCAAGTTACCCAAGGGCTACATCTAAGATCATCATAATAGTAAAGCCCACCATTAATGTTAATGATGCCAAATCCTTGTTACCCTCTTCGTGAGAGCTTGGGATTACTTCCTCAACCACTACAAAGATCATTGCCCCAGCTGCAAAACTTAACGCATAAGGCAGCATTGGTTCCACAAATGTAACGGCAAGCACACCAATCACAGCTGCAATCGGTTCAACTAAACCAGAAAGCTGACCATACATAAAGCTTTTTTTACGTGACATGCCATCTCGTCTCAATGGCATCGCAACTGCAACACCTTCTGGGAAGTTTTGAATTCCAATTCCAATTGCAAGTGCCACAGCGCCAGCAATTGTGGCTGTTTCAAACCCTGCTGCAACAGCACCAAACGCCACCCCCACTGCAAGACCCTCTGGAATATTGTGTAGCGTGATTGCGAGTACTAGCAAGGTACTACGCTTTTTCTTTTTGGGATTTATTCCTTCCGCACTATCCATCTTTTCACCAGGATGTAAATGGGGTAATACCTTATCCACACCCCACAAGAAAAGTCCACCTAGCATAAAACCTACTGCAGCAGGTATCCAATTTGGTACTGGTCCATCCTCTGCCATCTGCAATGCAGGCGAAAGCAATGACCAAAAGCTTGCTGCAATCATAACACCGCCCGCGAAACCGAGCATACTGTCCAGAAACTTCTGGTTCATATTTTTCTGGGTAAAAACAAGTGCCGCCCCAAGTGCCGTCATTCCCCAAGTGAACAACGTTGCCAGTAAGGCTAAAACAAGGGGATCGAGTGTTTCCATGTAATCAAACATTGTTCATCCGCTCCATTTTCCCTGGAAAACATTACACCCATATGAGTGGTTTGGTTCTCCTCTTACCTAGTTAGTAGTTGTTTGCAAAAAGACTACTGTTCACCTGGAATATAAATTTTGCATTCAGTAAACAATAAGATAAATTTTTTTACAATGCTTTAATTAATCCACCATCTACAATTAACGATTGGCCTGTAATGTATGTGTTTGCACCAGAAGCCAGAAATACGATTGCTTTTGCAAATTCAGCAGGCTGACCATAACGATTCATCGGTACCAATTGTTCTGCTTTAGTTTTGACCTCTTCTACAGAAATTCCTTGTTCACTTGCTCTATGCTGGTTCAACTCACTAATCCGATCTGTTTCTATCGTTCCAGGACCAACCGCATTAATTAGTATATTATCCCCGCCTAATTCTTGTGATAAACTTTTTGAAAGTCCCACAATTCCAGGGCGCATTGTATTTGATAAAACTAGATTGTCCAAACTTTGCTTAATTGAAGATGATGCGATATTGACTATATGACCTCTTTGCTGTTTTTTCATGAACGGCACAACTTCGCGTGTCGTCCGGATAAAACTTAATAAATTGAGTTCAAAAGCATGATACCAGTCCTCGTCAGCCATATCTAAAAATTTTCCAGCTGGTGGGCCACCTGCATTGTTTATCAAGATATCAACCGTACCATTCCAGTCAGAAGCTTTTTTAACCATCGCTTTTATTGCGTCTGGGTCTTTTACATCGCAAACTATGTAAGTAACATTTTCATTGGCTGTTTCTTTTTTAATAGAAGCAACAGTTTCCTGCAGATTTTTTTCATCCCGGCTTGCGATCAAAACAGTAGCACCTTCACGTGCGAATTCTGTAGCAATTGCCCTGCCCAGACCTTTACTTCCTGCTGTTACGATTACTGACTTGTTTTTTAAAAATAAATCCATAAGCACGATTCCCTCTTTTCTAGTCCTAATATTAAATGTCTTTAAATGCATTACCCCTTTCAATAATAACGCAATCATTTATTAATAGCACTTAACAAGTGAATTTGACTGGCCAAGTAATACATTCATTGATAAGTACTCTAAATTTTCATATTATATTGAAATTTATTAGTAAATCATATATCATATAATACATGATATACATTTTAAGAAATTCCACACCAAAATGTAAGCGCTTACTAAAACGTGCTTATTAAAAGGAGGAAAATCATGTTTGGACTGAGTGATCCTATGATAATAGCTGCATGGCTCGGAACAATTATTTCCGCAATCGTTTGTGTTGTGTTTGGTATTTTTGCATGGAATAAAGGGGATTCATAGTATTTTCACTTAATAAAGGGGGGTTTTTAAATGAATTATATGGTTCTAGTAATCGTATGTCTTATCTTTATCGCCATCATGTCAGCACTAGCTTACTATGGGTATACCAAAACTAATTCCCGCGCTGACTATTTAGTTGGGGGGCGTACAATTAGTCCTTTTGTAATGGCTTTATCGTACGGGGCAACGTTTATCAGTACCTCAGCACTTGTTGGGTTTGGTGGCGTATCGTCCTTATTTGGATTTAGTTTGTTATGGTTAGCATTTTTAAATATTGGACTTGGAGTTTTAGTTGCATTCGCGGTCTTTGGGACAAGAATCCGCAGACTATCCGTAACGTTAGATGCATACACATTTCCTGATTTGCTGGGTAAAAGATACAAGTCAAAATTTATGACTATTTTTACTGCTTCTATGATTTTCCTGTTCATGCCTGCATATACGAGTATAGTATTAGTTGGTGGTGGAAGGTTCTTGCAAGAATCTCTATCCATCAATTATGATATTGCTTTATTTATTTTAGCAATTATCGTAGGGATTTATGTCATTAGTGGTGGTATTCGAGCAGTAATGTACACAGATGCCTTTGGCGCAGTAATCATGTTTATCGGAATGGCTATTTTGCTTGTAGTAACTTATCAGGTTTTAGGTGGTGTCGAAGCTGCTCACAAGGGGCTGGCCGCTATGAAAAATATGGTCCCCGAAGGATTAGTTGCACAAGGCCACCAAGGGTGGACATCCATGCCTGTTTTTGGATCTCAGCTGTGGTGGACTGTTGTCAGCACGATTATAATGGGGGTTGGAATTGGTGTTCTCGCACAACCTCAGCTTGCTATGCGCGCAATGACAGTTAGCAGTGATAAGTCATTGTACCGTTCTGTACTGATCGGTGGAATCTTCATATTTTTCATGACTGGTGCAGCATTTATGATTGGACCTCTTTCCAATCTGTACTTTTTTCAACAAAGCGGTAGTATTGCAATTGAAGTGGCCACAGGTAACGTTGATTTAGTTATTCCAATGTTCATTAATCAACTAATGCCAGAATGGTTTATATATTTATTCACGCTAACGTTACTTGCAGCGACCATATCAACAATAAGCTCGTTGATTCATCTACAAGGAACTGCTTTTGGTGAAGACATTTTAAAAAATGTCGGTGTGAAAAAAATACTTAAATTAGATACAACTCGAATTGGCGTTTTAATTGGGGTACTTGCAGCAGTAATCTTAGCTTATATATTGCCTCCAGGTATTATCGCACGTGCGACTGCCTTCTGGTTTGGTATTTGTGCGGCAGGATTTTTGCCAGCTTTAATCGGTGCTCTATTTTGGAAAAATGCAACAAAACAAGGTGCAATTGCAAGTACAGTTACAGGATTTTCAGTAAGTATAATTGGGTTCATTTTTTTCCACATATCAGAGTCGTCAGCATTTGGTATTTCACAAGCTATTTTTGGAAAAGAAGCCTTACTTGGATTCCCATGGACGTTCGTTGATCCATTGTTTTATGCTTTACCATTATCTGCATTGGCTTTAATAGTCGTTAGTTTATTAACCAAAGGTAGAATCGAGCTTGAAGAAGAGGAACTTAAAGAAAACGTTTAACCTCAAATTCGAAAAAAATATGAGCGAAACGACCGTCGCCATTCCACTGTATAAGGAATGGCGATTTTTTTATTGAAATGTAACAACCTTTAATTCGTTGCGATCCATTTCTGTATTTCCCTGTTAAAAGGAAAAAATAGTTTATATGGATGCTTCCTTAAGTGTTTCTAACTCTGAAATAATAATTTTACGTTGACCTTCCTGCATTATCCATCCTCGCTCCTGAAAAGAAGCGAGCCTTCTGCTAACAGTTTCCTGGGTCATACCTAGATAGGAGGCAAGATCTTTTTTGCTCATTGGCAATGTGATTTTCAGCGTATTAATGGCTGGATCATGGGCCTTTATGCCAAGTTCCACAAGATAAGAAGCAAGCCTTTTTTCCGCATCCTTGGACCTAAATCTTTCAAGTGATTCCTCTGTATCTTTCAGTCTTGTACTAAGCTCACTAAGAATTTTCAAAGAAACTTCTGGCCTTACCATTAATAGCTTAACCACATCTTTTTTCGGAATCATACATATCTCTGCTGCTTCCATTGTTTCTGCAAAACAGGTTAGTGGCTCTTCTTTAAAAATAGCTAACTCACCCATGAAATCGCCTGGTTCCATAATTCGTACCAGTTGTTCTTTCCCTGACTCCGCTAATGAGTATATCTTCACTCTTCCTTTATGAACGATATACAAATGACTGGAAGGATCATCAGCTCGAAAGATTAATTCTTTTTTCTCAAACTTTTTATGTTGGCTCATTTTAGCAATTTCGACCATCTCTTCATGTTCCAAATTGTTAAATATCGGTACTTTTGAAACGCAAAGTTTGTTTTTCATCACTTCATTCGAAACGTTTTCCATATTAATTCCTCCTGCTTTGTAGCCCTTCCTTGCTACAGTAGTAGGCTAAAGAAAAGAGCTTCGTGAACCATTATAACCATTGCTGGTAATTTTTCGTGGCATCTGGTGTGTTTTCTCAAGCTGCCGTTGATATACCGTATCGATGGCTTTTTTAAATCTATAGAAAGTGAATACAACTAGTAAAATCTGAACCAAAACAAGTAAAATGTATACTGGATTTGTTACAGGTGTTTGAATAAAAAAATACAAGATTAATAGCCCTAATTCAATAGTAAACACCTTTACTGACCGTAAAACAAGAGAAAGTGCAAGTGTCTGGATAGCAATAACCAAAATAATGTTATTTTCTACAAGAAAAGATGTGAATACTGTGTCAAGTTCAACCGGAGAAATAAAATGTAGACTAATCAACTTCATCATCAGCTGTCACACCCTGTCTGGCTTTTATCTACTTCTGCTTTCTGTTCCTCCAGTTCCATTTGCGTTTCGGCGTACTCTGAGTTGATAAATCCACCACCTAATCCTTCGTTAATCATCCGATCAATTTCAAAAAAAGAATCATAGAACATTACGTTTTGCTTTTCCATAAGAATTCCCTCCTATTTCATTTCTAACCTCCAGTATGATTCGCTACTTGTTAATCAAAGTCTATACCCAATCTAATTGTTGCATAGTGAGTTATGTCACGGTTGAGATTAAATATTTATTTGATTACCTTTGTAAAACACCTACAGTTATTTCATCAACTCGAGGATTTCATCAACAAACTGTTCACACCGTAAAATATCTTCCTCTTCAGGTTCTAAATCTACCTTTAATCGTTCAGTAACCAATCTACCACCTGATTTTTCCAACCGGTCCGCTATGAGATCAACTGCACCACCATACGTATCATAAAAAGAGTCAGCAGATCCAAAAACACCGAATACTTTTCCTGTCACATCAACATCCTCTAAATCATCATAAAAATCTTCTACTTCATATGGTAATTCTCCATCGTCCCACGTATAAGTCCCAATCAATACTGCATCGTATTCAAAGATTTCATCAACATCAATGGAATCGAGATCAAATGTCTTCATCCTTACTTGACAATTATTAGCTTTCAAATGAGCGACCATAGCCTCAGCCAACAGTTCCGTGTTTCCAGTTCCACTTGCGTACAAAATTAACAGTTGCCCCATGTTAATCCTCCCTTTTAGAAAACTTGGTTTATCGCTAAGCCTTAGTTGCACTGATGCAGTAAGAAAGGATTTGTACTTTCTTACCTGCGAAAAAATTATTTCCTATACTAATAGGATAATCCCTAACCAATTTAAGTTAATTGACCATAATCAATTTTTGCCTTTTTCGGTAACATTTTTCTTCATGCATCCTTTTTAGAACGGTTGCACTTATACAGAAAGAAAGTTTTTACTGCTAAAAAAGTTCAACAAACCTTGACCTGTGTCAAAGAATTACAGGGAAAGTTATCTTATGATTAAGCCATAGATAACAAGGAGGAATCAGAAATGAAAACAATTAAATTTCAATTAGAACCACTTACTTGCCCATCATGTATTAATAAGATAGAAGGAAAGTTAAAAAAAATGAATGGCGTAGCAGACGCAAAAGTATTGTTTAATTCGAGCAGGGTAAAGGTGCAATTTGATGAATTGCTTATTGATTCAATTAAAATAGAAGAAACGATTATTAAATTGGGTTATCCAGTTTTTTTATCTTCAATAGTTGATAGTAAAAAAAGAGATAATCCTTTATTGGAACAGAGAATGACCAGATAAAATGTTGGTCAAGATTGAATAGAGCGTCGTACTTCTATGCAAAAGGTGTTGATCGATATGGCCTGGGAAATTCGCCAATTACTTTTGGTAATACACATATTTTTGGCTATTGTTTGGGTAGGTGGTGTGTTATTTACTGGATGGGGTGTGTTTCCTGCAGCTCAAATGCTTACCTATAACATCCAACAACAATTCTTTCTTGCTCTAATTAAATGGACACATTGGTTGTTCATTGGTGTGGGAAGCTTCGTAATTCTAACGGGTATTTTACTAGGTACTGTTGCTGGTCCAATCAACACCTGGAACGATGTATGGAATACTTCTTATGGTAATACTTGGTTTACGACTCTGATTACTTCTCTGGCCACGCTCATGTGGGGTACTTTTGTTGCTTACCGATTTGCCATAAAACTATTTACAAATGTAGACCTCTGGAAAGATGCAGCAAGTGGCAATAAAAAACCGTTAACGAATGCTCTCATTCGTTTAATAGCTATAGAATCGATCGAAGTTGCTGGATTTATTGTTCTGATTTTTTTAATGGTTTCCCTGTAAACTTTTTATGATTGTATGGAAATTAATTCAACTGACAAATCCTGATAAAGGAGGTCATTAGATTGCGACCAAAAGATACAAGTATTTATATGGAGTTAGATGACAGGTATTATTATCGAGGTTCCTGGTTCCAGTTGATCCGTCCAATGACTTTAACTGGAACTATTACTCCAATTCTTGTTGGTACCAGTTTAGCTGCAGCTACCACATCAATTCGATATGATATCTTACTCGCTTTAGTAGTCTCAGCACTGCTTGTTCAAGCTGCAACTAATATAATAAATGACTACTATGATTTTAAGAATGGCCAGGACCAGGAAAAATGGGTCCATTCAATCGATAAAGATTCAACCATACATGGTCCTTCTCACAATAGCCTTCCATTTGTTGTAGGGACGATGTTTGTTCTTGCAGCGATAATTGGTTTCTGGATTGCCCTAATAAGCAGTCTTTGGGTAATAGTAGCGGGGTCACTAGGTATTTTGGCGGGCTATGTATATTCAGCAGGCTCTCACTCATTTTCATCCATTGGCCTAGGCGAAGTGGTAGCAGCTATTTTTCTCGGACCACTTATTACAATACTTGCCTATACTGTTCAAGGGAACCCACTTAGTTTTCAAGCTGTCATGGTTTCATTACCATTTACTTTACTTATTGCTTCTATGATCCTGACAAATAATATAAGAGACCTCGAAAAGGATAAGGAATTCCGCAATACACTGGCAAAAACTCTCGGCCGTGCAAAAGCTGTCTACTTACTAACTAGTTTACTGGTACTTTCTTATTTTTCCATTCTTTTATTAATTGCCTTCAGGTTACTTCCGTGGCAATCAAGCATCGTCCTACTTGCCACCCCTCTGGCTGGACGGTTAATCTGGTCATTCCGTAACGGTGCAGCACGTAAAGAAGAAGTTAGTGGTATGAAGTGGGCAGCAAGAAATCACTGGGGATTCGGGCTTCTCTTCTTTATTGGATTATGGCTGTTTGGATAGGGTAATTAAATACGTGGTCGAATGGGATATGTGGAGTTGCATTAGCTGGTTTGTGGTGGATTGCCTGGTATGTAAGACGGGAGAACGGTGTCGACATGAAATCGAGCATCGATTGAAAAAAATCGAGCACCACTCCCTAGAAATCGAGCACCAATTAAAAAATTCGAGCGCCACGCCAAGGAAATCGAGCGCCACGCTGTTGGTGCTCGAAAAATCATTCCGTTGCTCGATTTCCACCTGACAGCGCTCGATTTTAATTAATTAAGCCAAATCAACAGAAAAGCTGGTCTGCGATGTTTAAGCAGGCCAGCCATTAATTTTATTTATATCGATTGTGAATGTTATTTTGCTTATAGGTTCCACCTTCACCAAATTCAAATAGTTCAAGTGATAGTGCTAAATAGCGTTTTTCGTAAAGATCAGCAAAATGAGCTTGCATCATTTCAAATAAATGATCACATGCAGTTTTTTTAACTTCTGGTGTACGTCCTGGGGCTATTTTCATCGTAACATGAACGAAAGCATCATCATCTGCTGTGCCATCTGCAACGACGTATTCAGTTAATTTGATCGCACGCGAACGGATTGCTCCAGGTGTAAAGGTATCCCCTTCTGAAATTAATGACTGATTAATCATTTTTAAAAAAACACCTATATTTGCCTGATTTTCAATATTATCGGTATATTCAACTGTTATATGTGGCATTCTGAATCATTCCTTCCTTTTAAAGCTAGTAGTTTCAACGCGTGTATGCTTCATCACCAACGATTGTACTTTTCAACGACCCAATTCCTTCAATCTCAGTTTCTACCACGTCACCTTCATAGACATGAACAGTGCCCTTTGGAGTTCCTGTTAAAATTATATCATTTTCACTTAACGTCATAAAACTACTAAGGTATTCAATCAGCTGTGAAATACCAAACACCATATCTTTGGTCGACCCGTCCTGCTTAAGCTCCCCGTTTACATATGTACGTAAGTTCAGATTCATTGGATCACTGATATCGTTGCGGTCTACATACCAAGGGCCAAGTGGTGTCAAAGAATCCCTATTTTTTGCACGTAAGTTTGGTCGATAATAGTTTTCGAGATAATCACGAATAACATAGTCATTGGCAATGGTGTAACCTTTTACATAGGAATATGCATCGTCTTTATTAACCTTTCGGGCTGTTTTACCGATGACAACTGCCAGCTCACATTCGTAATGCATATGTGTCGCGTCTTTAGGTCTTCTTGTTTGACCGTCGTGCCCAACAACTGCATTTGGTCCTTTTAAAAATACCAATGGTTCTTCTGGTGCTTTAACACTGATTTCACTGGCATGATCTGCGTAATTTAGACCAAGTACAAAAATAGTTCTTGCTTCAACAGGCGTCATCCAAACGACGTCAGTTTGCGATACAATTCGTCCATCTGCAAGCTTCAGTTTATCATCTATTACCTCTGCATGGTGTATTCCGCCAAAACAAGCGATACGCGCGTGCTTCACTTAAGACCACCCCCTGGAACAAATTCCTGTTCGTCTATAAATGTATTTTCCAAAAACCCTACACCCTCAATTTCAATTCGAACCATGTCACCATGTTTGACAATGGGAGCTTTCTCAGGGACACCAACCATTAGTACATCTCCCTCATATAGAGTCATAAAATCAGTTACCTCTGACACGAGTTCAGAAACAGAACGAACTAGATTATTCGTATTGTTTTCCTGTACAATCTCTCCATTAACATGTACACGGATGCTCAAATTGTT
Source organism: Virgibacillus sp. DJP39 (assembly GCF_049310925.1). NCBI lineage: Bacteria > Bacillati > Bacillota > Bacilli > Caryophanales > Bacillaceae > Virgibacillus > Virgibacillus sp. DJP39. Next base: position 25,309 of record NZ_JBMERP010000027.1, read on the forward strand.
CGGATCATCTACAGCGTTTCTATCAATAACCCATGGCCCGACTGGACAAAAACCATCTCTAACTTTATTTTTTATATCTGGTCGATAAAAGCTGTCATGAGGAATGCTAACATCGTTAACTATTGTGTATCCGGAGATATAGTCCGTTACATTATCCTGCGTGACATTCGTCGCTGTTTTCCCAATAACAATACCTAACGCAGCACCGACTTGGACTTCTTTTTCTCCCTCAGGTATAGCAACAGGACCATTATGGCTGTTGATGGTATTTCCTGGTTTTATGTACATAATTGGTTTCTTAGGTGGGGCATTATACGGTTTTTCATGCAATGCATCTTTCATCAAATCCAGCTGTCCCTGAAAATTAAATAATGTACCATAAATCGTTCCAGATACAGGCGGTTGCCAAACTATATCCTGATGATTATAAGCTGCTCCATTCCATTTAATTTCGTCTGAAAAATCAACAACAATTTCATCGAATTGAGTCGAACCTGAAAATTTCACTTTTGCTTGATGCACAAAATCACTCCCTCGCTATTTTTTCAATTGCGATCCGGTTCCTTTTCTAGAAAGGTTAAGGTTTTCCCTGAAAATCCAAATAGAATAGTCAAAATTGGTGATAACAAACAGAAGAACGCGAATGGCAAGTAAGCCAATGTAGGAACTCCTAATGTAGTTGTAATAAACACACCACAAACACTCCAGGGAACAAGTGGATTAACAACAGTTCCAGCGTCCTCAGTCACACGTGAGAGGTTTTTGTTGGCTAAACCTACCTTCGCAAAACGAGATTGATATGCTTCACCCGTTAATAGAATGGACAGGTACTGTTCCCCAATCAGGACATTGATTCCTATAGCTGTTAGAGCTGCAGCAGCGATAACCGAGCTGACCTTTTTCAGCATGCTTTCAATCGACTCAAGCAACCTCGGGACGATCCCAAGCTTAAACAGCATGCCGCCAATACTGAGTGCAAGTAGCACGATACCAATTGTAAACATCATACTGCTCAAACCGCCACGCGTCAGCAATGCATCTATTTCTTCTACACCTGTTTCAGATACATAGCCACCAAATAGCACACCTAATAAATTTTTCACTGGTATAAATTCAGTCGTATACGCCATGGCAATTGCACTGGCTGAACCAGCAGCCAGTGTTAACAATGCTGGGACTTTTAAAAATGAACAAATCAGCAAAACCAATACAGGGACAAGACCGTTGTACCAGCTAATTAGCCCTGTATCAAGTAATCCTTGCTGAAATTCACCCATTTCACCAAAGCTAGCCGTATTTATTTGTGGTGATATTAGGGCAAAAATTATGAGTGTCACCGTAAATGCTGGTACTGTAGTCCACGACATGTTACGAATATGTTCAAACAGGTCAACCTTTAGAATAGACGATGCCATGTTTGTGGTATCAGATAATGGTGACATCTTATCTCCGAAAAATGCCCCAGACACAATGGCTCCAGCAGTTACTGCAAGTGAAACATCCGCTGCAGTGGCAATTCCAATAAATGCAAGACCAGCTGTTGCGATGGTCGTAAGTGAACTACCTACACACAGTCCAACAACAGATGTGACAACAAATACGATGGCAAGGAAAAAGTGCGGGGTTACCAGCTCAAATCCCCCATAGATTAAAGAGGGAATTGTTCCTCCAATCATCCAGGATGCAATTAAGATACCAATAAAGAAAAAGAGGAATACTGCTGCAATTCCTGCTTTAGCCCCTTCAGTGATCCCTTCTTCCAATGTTCTGTATGGGATTCGTTTAACCAGCCCGTAAATCACCAGCAGTAATAGTGCGAGTATGAGCGGTATATGTGGTGCAGCGTCAAAATAAATAATACCAAAACCTATAACGATTAAAATCGCTATAGTCATGCCTAGTGCTTCTAATAATGATGGTTTTTGAACAGCTTTAATGCGGTACATGAGAAATTCTCCCTTGTTGTATAGTTTGTCGTTATTATGTGTAAGGTAGCTTCAAGATAGAGAGTTTTTAGATACCGATTTGTATTATTTGCTTTTTTTTGGTGGAGTATGGATTGCCATATCTGACAAACCGTCAATTGCTTCTACAAAACCTTCATTCATACTTGGATGTGGATAAGACGGAAAACGCAAATCCTCTTCACGGGCTACCATCTCAAGCGCCGTAACGCCAGTACTGATTAGTTCAACCGCTCCTGCACCAATTATATGAATGCCTAATAATAAATCTGTCTCACTATCTTTAATGACAGATACTATACCAGATTTTTCACCTGAAATCATTGCATAGCTATTTCCACTAAGTGCAGTTTGGCTTACTTTGATTGAATATCCCGCTTCTTTCGCCTCATTTTCCGTTAAGCCGACTGTCGCGATCGGTGGCGTGCTATGGACAACGGTTGGGATAAAGGTGAAGTCAGTCTCACTTTTCATGCCCCCAATTGTTTCTGCAGCAACCTTACCTTGCTTAATTGCTTTCACAGCGCTCGTTGAACCTCCTGTTACATCACCTACAGCAAATATGGTTTTCAAGGATGTTTCCATTGTTTCGTCTGTTTCAATAAATCCGTCATTCGTTACCTTTATCCCGATCCTTTCCGCACCCAAATCACTAATATTTGCTTGGCTTTTCGTTGAAATATAAACATGTGATACTTCTATAGACTTTGATTCTTCATCATTATTCAGGTTAACAGTTAGTTCATATGTTGTCGGCTTGACACTTTCCAACTTATAACCTCGATATACTTTAATTTTTTCCTTTTTTAAAATCCGCTTCAGTTCTCGATTTATTGATCCATCTAAAGGAAAGTCATCGCAATCATCAAGTACAATGGATACATCACTTCCGAGTTTATTAAAGCTAAAAGCTACCTCTAACGAAATATAATCACTGCCATAGACTACTAGTGAAGTAGGAATTTCCGTAAGTTGATAAATTGTCTCAGGGTACAAAATCCGCTCATGGAATGGACTTATACCATCTGGGATAATGGATGAACTCCCTGTAGCAATAATTACATATTCAAATTCATAAACATCAAACTGGTGACCGTTCGCAACGCCAATTTTGTTTACAGCTGTAAAGTTTGCTTCCCCTTTAATAAGTTCAATTTTATTTGCTTTGCACAGTGATTCAACTCCACTGCGAAGCTGACTGATCGTTTTATCTTTATAAGTCATTAATTCCTCAAAATCCACAGTGGGTTCACCACCAGTCATAATTCCCATACTATTCATTGCCGGTAGTGAGGCCAATTGCTTCGCAGCATGTGTAAAAACCTTTGAAGGAATACATCCCTGGTTTAAACAAACTCCACCAAGTAAATCTTTTTCAATCAATGTCACCGACCTGCCCAGCTGTGAGGCACGAATGGCGGCATTGTACCCACCTGGTCCACCACCAATAATGATTACATCACGCTTTTCGGAAAATTCTCCAACGACCATTTACACCATCTCCAATAACAGCTTTTTCGGCTCTTCCATTAGTTCAATAAAGCGATTGGTAAATTCAACAGACTTTACACCATCCGCAACACGATGGTCGAATGATAGAGACATTGTCATGATTTGACGGATAGCTATTTCATCGTTATCCAATACAATAGGCGTCTTTTTCGTTTTGTGAAAAGCAATGATTGCGGTTTGTGAACCATTTATAATTGGTGTTGCACCAGTACCACCAAGCGGACCTACATTACTGATTGTAAATGTAGCATGATTCATATCATTTGCAGTAAGCTTTCCATCCTGGGCTTTTTTGGTTAATGCTTTCATTTCAGTATGGATTTGTCGTATGGTTTTCTTGTCTACATCCCTTAGTACAGGTACAACTAACCCATTTTCGGTATTCGTCGCAAGCCCAATATGATAATTTTTTGCAAGACGAATTTCACCTTTCTCTTCATCAAGCTGTGCATTGAAAACCCTGTGCTCTTTTAATGCAATCGTAATTGCTTTCAGGAAAAATGCCACAACAGAGATGGATTGACCTTCCTGTTTGAGCGTATTTCGAAATTCTAAAACATTCGTCAAATCAGCTTCGTCAAAATGCGTAACATGTGGAATGGTTGTAATTGCTTTTGTTAAATTTTCACCTATTTTTTTCCGAAGTCCGGTATATGGAATTGTATCCGATTCAGGCTCAGTATGATTCGTTTGAATTCCTGCATCTTTATCAATCTGTTCCTGTTCATTACCATTAATAAAACGGTGAACATCTTCTTCTGTAACCCTTCCTGCAGGGCCAGTCCCCGTAATTTGTTCAATATCCACATCATGATCCCGGGCAATTTTTCGTGTGAAAGGTGCTGCCAATATACGGTTATATTTTTTACCAACCGCTTGCTGAACTTGTTCGTTCTCTACTTTAATTGATTCTTTTTCATCTGTTGTCTTTTCTTGCTCCGTATCTGTGATTGACTCGTCATTACCATCATCAATTTCAATTATTACTGCCCCAACAGTCACTACTTCCCCTGTTTTAAAGTGTAGATTACTAATCTTTCCGGTTGCTGGAGAAGGGATTTCTGCTACCATCTTATCAGTTTGTAGTTCAACAAGTGGCTGATCGACCTTAACCTCATCACCAACTTCTACAAAAAAATTAATGATTTCTCCTTCGTTCATTCCTTCACCGATATCATGAAATTTAACTTCTACCATTCTTTCACCCCCTAAAAATCTACTACTTTATTGATTGAATGAATTACTCGATCAGGTGTCGGTAAATAATCATTTTCGATTGCAAATAATGGAATAGGTACATCAAATCCAGTTACCCGTTCAATAGGTGCTCGTAAATATAAGAAAGACGTGTCATTAATCACGGAGGTAATCTCACCAGCAACACCACCAGTCGCATGTGCTTCATGGACAATTACTGCTCGACCCGTTTTTTGTACGGATTCGGCTATTATATCTTTATCAAGTGGATAAAGTGTTCGCAAATCAATAACATCGCAATAGATATTATTCTCCTTCATTTTCTCTGCTGCCTTTAGTGCAACAGGAATCATAGCACCCCAAGCGAAGATAGAAACGTCTTCCCCCTCTTGAATACGAGAGCCTTTCCCAAGCTCAACTGTGTACTTTTCTTCTGGGACGTCATTTCGTTCCCCACGATACAAGCGCATTGGTTCCAGGAATAATACTGGATCAGGATCCTCTATTGCCGCTACCATTAGCCCCTTCGCATCATAAGCATTTGATGGACAGACTACCTTGATACCCGGCAAATGAGTGAAAAGTGCTTCAACACTATCCGAGTGAATTTCCGGTGAACGAACACCAGCACCATATGGGGCACGTATTACCATAGGGAGGCTATAATGTCCCATCGTCCTGCTCCTGGTACGTGTAACATGTGTTGCAATTTGTTCAAAAGCTGGGTAAATGAAACCAAGAAACTGTATCTCAACAATTGGCCGTAATCCGTTCAATGCCATTCCCACAGCCGCACCCATAAAACCAGCTTCACTTAGTGGCGTATCAATCACACGCTTTTCACCAAACTGTTCCTGCAGGTCCACCGTTGCTCGAAAAACACCACCGTTTTTACCGATGTCTTCACCTAAAATTAATGTATTCACGTCCTCTTTCAGCATTACCTTTAACCCATCATTAACTGCCTGGATTAACGTTAGAGAGTTAGTTTTTTGTGTAACTGCCATTAGGATTGACCTCCCTTTAACGCGTTAAGACTTTTCTTTTGTTCGTCAATGGTCCATGTTGGTGTTTCAAATACATAATCAAACATGACATCCGAATTCGCATTTTCATAAGATTCCATATCAATAATTGCCTGGTCCAGCTCTTCCTTAATGTCATTCTTAATTGTCTCTAACCAAGCATCATCCCACATGTCTTCATTTTTCATAAATTTTTCAAGACGCAGCACTGGATCTTTGTCAGTTCGGGTGGCATCACTTGCAGCTTGATCACGATACTTGGATGGGTCATCTGCAGTTGTATGCGCACCAAACCGCCATGTTACTGCCTCAATTAATGTTGGACCATCTCCATTTCGAGCACGATCCAAAGCTTCCTTCACGACAAAATTAACGGCGAACACATCCATCCCGTCAACACGAACCCCGGGGATACCATATGCTTCCGCTTTTTGAGCAATTGTTTCTGAATTCATTTGTTTTTTAATAGGAAGTGAGATTGCAAACCCATTATTTTGATTGAAGAATACGACAGGTGCCTTAAATACACTTGCCATATTTAAACCTTCATGAAAATCACCTTCAGATGTTGCTCCATCGCCAAAATAAGCAATTGCAGCATTTTTCGTACCTTTATAGGTTTCTGCCATCGCAGCACCTGTAGCATGTGGAAGATGTGTTGCTATTGGAATGGAGGCTGGAAAGATATTTTTCGTAAGAGAAGGAACACAGCCCTCAATCCTACCATTCCAGTGAAGCAGAAGTCGGTCCAAATCAGCACCAAATGTCAACGTGGCACCGTGGTCACGATAGGTTGGAAAAAGCCAGTCATCATCTTCTAAGGCAAGAGCACTTCCAACCTGGGAAGCTTCCTGGCCTTCAAACGGGACATATGTACCAATTCTTCCTTGTCTTTGGAGAGCAATTCCTTTATGGTCATATGTCCTGATCCGGAGCATGTGATAGTAATACGACCTTGCCTGTTCAACTGTCAGTAAATCACGATAGTCCTTGTTTGTTACCTCTCCATTTTTATCGATAATCTGAAAGAGCGGATAGTTCGCTTCCATCTAGTTCACACCTTTAGCGTAAAGTTTTTTGATGCGCTTGATTGTACATGATTATAATCAGTTCCGATTCTGGTCCATTGGCTAGTATTCTATTATTCCCGGATATTCCATTTAGGACGGCGATCACGTGCATAGAAATGACTGCGTGTTCGTTGTTCCTGCAAACGTGCTTCACATTTACGATCTGCGGCTTCTTCAGTTGTAATTGAATCAAGCTCAGCCTCTTTATAAATTTCAAGCAGCGAGGTGTAAATAGCTTTTGTTTTTGCCAAAACACGGTCTTTATTAGGTCCATACAGCTCATCTGCCACCTGGATTAACCCACCAGCATTCACAATATAATCTGGTGCATACAGTACCCCTTTTTCATGAAGTCTCCTGCCATGCTTCGCTTCTAACAACTGATTGTTTGCTGAGCCAACTATGGCCTTCACTTGAAGTTGATCTGCTGTTTGGTCATTGATAATACCTCCTAGAGCACACGGTATAAAAATATCAGCTGCAACCCGATAAATGTCAGCACTGTCAACCACTTTTACAGTTCCAGTAGTTTGATTAGCTTTTTGTTCAATTGAACGCAGCAAGTCCTGATTAATATCTGTGACGTAAATAGAAGCACCAGCTTCTAATAAATATTCTGCAACCTTAAAACCAACCTTACCCAGTCCTTGGATTGAATACGTTTTATCAGCTAAATGATCACTCCCATTTAAAAACTGACTAGTCGCTTTCAATCCATAAATGACCCCCTGCGCTGTTGGAATAGAAGAATCACCACTCCCACCAAAAGCTTCCGGGATACCGTTGATGAAGTTCGTTTCCTTCATCGCATGAACAAAGTCATCCATGGTTGTTCCCATATCTGTACCTGTATAAAAACGTCCGTTCAATGAATCCACATATTGACCAAATGCGCGAAATAGTGCTGCTGACTTGTCTGTATTTGGGTCTCCGATAATCACCGCTTTCCCACCACCAAAGTCTAAATCAGCTGCAGCACATTTATATGTCATCCCTTTCGATAACCGCAGAACGTCCTCAAGCGCTTCATCCACAGTTTCATATGGACGCATTCTCGTTCCACCAAGAGCAGGACCAAGCGTCGTATTATGAATCGCTATAATCGCCTGAAGACCTGAAGCAGGATCATTACAAAAAACAACCTGTTCATGCCCAGCAATCTTCTCAAACATATCTGCCCCCACAATTGACCTATCAAGCTGTTGCTTCATTCCTCATACCCCCACTTATTTCGGTGCCTGGCACTTTTTCCAGTTAATCCCATTTATTTTACTTCTTCTGTTGTGTGTAATTTATTATATTTGCCTGAGAAGAAGGCTAATGGTTCTCCGTCTGTTATGCATACGTCCGTTACTTCTCCTACATAAAGTGTATGATCACCCGCAACGACTGCATTGTGAACATCACAAGTTAAATTGACGAGCGAGTCTTTTATAGTTGGCATTCCATTGAACCAGTTAAAGTTAACATCCCTACTTTCCTTTCTCTGACCGGCAAAGTAGGCTGACATATCCTGTTGATCACTATTGAGTATACTGACAGCAAACTTACCAGAATCCCTAACATATTTATTCATATGTGCGTCTTCACCAATAGAAATCAACACCAACGCCGGGTCCAACGATACCGACATAAATGCATTTGCAGTCATTCCCTTAACCTCATCACCAAGTTTCGTTGTAATGACAGTAACTCCAGTCGCAAATCTTCCCATCGCAGTACGAAATGTACGATCATCCATAAGATCAAACTCCCCTTTCTTAAAGTTAATTATCTTGGGTGGTGCCGGGCACTACATTACAAATGTGGGTTTATGCTGTTTTAGCTTCCCTGGTTTATGCTTTATTTTTTCACCTGTTATAACGTCTAGTACGGTTGAGGCTTCGTTAAACCAGCTATCTGGTGCTTCGTGGCCCCAAAAAGTTTGACGCATTGGGTCATTGATATCCCAGCGAATTGGTTTGAAATCTGGATCACTCGTTAAATAGTCTCCATTATATAGCTCAATACGATGTCCATCCGGATCACGCAAATATAAGAAAAATGCATTAGATAGTCCATGACGACCCGGCCCGCGTTCAATGTTTCCACCATAGCCCATGGAAGCGAGTACATCACAAGCATTAATTATTGCTAGTGGGTCAGGTAACCAGAATCCGATGTGATGCAAACGTGGTCCTACCCCATTCATGAATGCCTGATCATGAACTGTTTGCTTACGGTGAAGCCAGGTTGCCCAAACATCACCTTCCTTTGTATCTGTGTACTCTGAACACGCAAAGCCTAGCTCTTCCTGATAGAATTTTTGTGCCTTCTCTACATCTGGTACGCTACAGTTGAAGTGATCAATACGCTGCATTCGTGCACCCCTATACAAATCATAGCGCTGAAGCAATCGTTCAGCCGGCTCCATTTCCGCAAAAAATTCGAGAGGTAAACCAGAGCAATCCTGAACTCTCAACGTCCTGCCGATTGCATGCTGCTCCCCTTTATCCAGCCATTTCGTTTCATACCCTTTTTTCTCAAACATGATTGACAACGCTTTCAAATCATCGTCAGAAGAAACCTTGTATCCTAGTACTTCTACATTCGATTCCATGGATTTTTTTAATACTAGACTATGGTGTGTGTGTTCCTCAAGACCACGCAGGTAGATATGCTCTGCGTCTGATTCTGTTTCAATAAACCCAAGGGCATCCACATAAAACTTTCTTGATACTTCTAAATCCTTCACATGTAGTATCGCACGTGCACATCGGATGATAGAAAAGTCCATCCAAACTCCCCCTCTGTTTTACAAAATCCATTCCAGTCTTACATTAACTTTAAGCGTTGGTTTTAACACCAGCACTATTTTTCAGGAAATCAGTAACGAACTTCTTGCTTGTTTCCTTGTCAAATTCATCAAAATAAGTCATACCCATTTTTATTGGGTCACCAAAGAAATAGTATTCATAATGCGCCTGTCTTGCTCCAAATGCACTCATCGTTACGTCCCATGCTAGTCGGAATAACTGTACGCGGTCTTCACCTTCTAAATTTTTCCCCTGTAAACCACTTTTAATAATCGGGCCAATTTCCTCGTGCATAAAGTCATCATGTGTTGGAATACCCATTAAGCCAGATGCACCTAGGATCCTGATAATTTCAACTAGTCTTGGGTAAATCCTTGGATACCAGTTGCGTGCTGCATTTAATGCATCGAAGTCTGGTGTCATTGTTCCAGATTCGTCTAATTTTGCGTTATGCTCTGCGCGATACAGATGTGACTTCATCGTTTCAAGTGCCAGCATAATTTCTGCACCTTTGTCTTTTACATGCTGAAATTGATCAATACCAATTGCGTCCATCATATTTAATGCAACACCAAGAAGAAACTCAGTCTTAACTATGTTTTTCGCAACTACTTGATGCGCCATATGAACAACAGCATTTGTTTCCCTGAAAGTACGATTACAAACGGATGAATTTCCGCAAACAAATACCCGTTCCCATGGGACAAATACATTTTCAAATGACACAATCGCATCACTTTCCTCAAATCGTGAACCTAATGGATGATCCCATTGACTTTTACCATAATCAAAAGACTCTCTGGAGATATACTTTAAGCCAGGTGTATTGTTTGGAATTGCAAATGCTAACGAATAAGGATCATCTTCTTCTCCTGCCTTTTTAACAGTAGAAGGGAATACAAGAATTTCATCAGTTATTCCTCCCTGCGTAGCTAGCAATCGAATACCATTTACAATAATTCCATCGTCCCTTTTTTCAACAAGCTGTAACGCAACATTTCCGTCCTTCATCTCGGACTGCATCTTTGCTCGGTTCACCTGAGGATGGATTAAAGTATGTGTAAGGCTAATATCATTTTCTCTCGCATACTCGTAATAATTTCTGGCATTCTCGGCAAACTCTGGATCCGCTTCAGCGAAAAGTCCGTTGTTCATACCCATAGCCATAACTTCTGAATTCAAGTAATCAGGTGAGCGGCCCATCATTCCTCCTGAAGTACGCGCCCATTCCTGCATGGCTTCTCGACGCATAATTAAATCATCGATTGTCTTGGGCTGTAAAAAAGTCATTCCCACCTGTTCACCGCTAGTAGGTGACGTGTACAGCATTGTATCCTTTTTTTCATATTGCAGATCATATAAATGTGCCATGGATTTAATAACATTTTTAAATGCAGGGTGTGTTGTTACATCCTCTACACGCTCACCGTGAATGTACACATTATTATTCGCTTTTTTTAATCGATCAATATATTCCTGGCCTGTTTTTGCTGGCATAATTTTGCCTCCTCAGTATATTTTTTATCTTACTTACCAAACTGCGGTATATGATGATCGCCCATTGCTACATGAATTGCCTTAGGTTCTGAATAAAATTCTAAAATGGCAAAATGACCACCTTCACGTCCCATTCCACTTGCCTTCATACCACCAAATGGAATACGTAAATCCCGTACGTTTTGAGCATTAATCCAGAGCATTCCTGAATCAACATTTTGCGCAACACGGTGGGCTCGTTTGATGTCGTTTGTCCAAACGTATCCAGCCAGACCGTAGTCCACGTCGTTTGCCATCTGAACGACTTCTTCCTCTGTCTCAAATTCTATGACTGCTAGAACAGGTCCGAAAATTTCTTCCTGACTCACACGCATCTTGTTTTTCGCATCCAGCAGTAAGGTTGGCGGCACAAAGTTTCCAGATTTAATTTTTTCAGGAACAGTACCTTGAACAACCTCGCAACCTTCTTCCTTAGCTATCTCAATGTAACGCGTTACTTTGTCAAAATGTCCTTTATTAATTAATGGTCCAAGCTGAGTTGATGTATCCATCGGGTCCCCAATCTTTATCTTTTCAACACGATCCTTTAACGCAGCAACAAATTTTTCTTTAATATCTTTATGAAGAAATACGCGCGAGTTAGCTGTGCATCGCTCACCATTAAATGAAAAGATTCCCCATACAGTTGCATCCAAGGCACGTTCGAAATCTGCATCATCAAACACGATAAGTGGTGACTTTCCGCCAAGTTCCATCGATGTTTTCTTCAATGAATCAGCACTATTTTTAATAATTGTTTTTCCAGTAGTCGTTTCACCAGTAAATGAAATCGCTTTCACTTTTTCACTTTTTACAAGCGCATCCCCTGCTGTCTCACCAAACCCGTGAACGACATTAAATACGCCTTTTGGTAATTCTGCTTTATCGATAATCTGTGCGAGTTTATTTGCCGATAATGGTGACAGTTCAGCAGGCTTTAAAATAACGGTATTTCCCGTTGCCAGTGCTGGTGCCACCTTCCATGTTGTCAGCATAAACGGTGCATTCCATGGTGTGATAAGTCCAACTGCCCCAAGCGGTTTATAGACTGTATAGTTGATAAATTCATCATCAACCGCATATGCCTCACCATGCATGCGTGACTGGACCATCCTTGAATAGAAGCGAAAGTTTTCTGCGGCTCGTGCTATCATTTTTCGTGTCTGACTTATCGGTAGCCCGGAATCCAGTGATTCTAGTACCGCTATTTCTTCTACTTCTTCATCTATCAAATCTGCAATTCTATCAATATATGTCATCCGCTCTTTTTGCTTCATGCGCCCCCATGACGTTTGGAAAGCATCGTCTGCAGCTTTTACAGCTTTTTCAATATCTGCCTTATCTCCCTCTGCAACACGGTTTGTAACCTGGTTTGTGAAAGGGTTCAGGTTATCGAAGTAAGCTGCATTATGTGCATCTACAAATTCGCCATTGATGTACAGTTTTACATCATCTACTTTTTTATGTTCCAAAAAACTCACCTGCTCTTATATTAATTTATATGCTTTTAATGTTTCACGTATTTCGTTTTGAATGGCTTCAGACGGTATATCAAGTGGCTTACGTAATACCGGTTTAATTTTGCCCATCATCCCTAGTGCTGCTTTGGCTGGGGCTGGGTTTGTATCACGGAAAAGCACATCATTTAGTGGCATTAACGAATAATGCAGATCCTGAGCTCCTTTTACATCGCCCGCTTCCCATTTGTTATACAGGTCAGCAACTTCCTCAGGTGCAACATTGGCAGTCGCACTTATGTGACCAGCTCCTCCAATTGCAAGCATCGGATAACACAAAACCTCTATACCTGAATATAGATTAAAATCGCGGCCAGCTTTCAGCAAAACTTTGTTTACGTGCTCAAAATCCTTATTTGCTTCTTTAACACCAATAATATTCGAGCAATCTTCAGCTAAACGGGCTATTGTATCAGCCTCGAGATTCACCGCTGTTCGACCAGGAATATTATACAAAATAATTGGGATATCAACAGCGTCTGCTACTGTTTTAAAGTGCTTGTATAATGCATGCTGGTTCGGTTTGTTGTAGTAAGGCACAATCACCATCGCGCCATCCGCACCCATCTCCTGGGCAGCCTTAGTCATGCGCATTGTTTCCAAATGGTTAGTTGATCCAGTACCTGGGATAAACGGCACCCGGCCATTAACCGTTTTACATGCTGTCTCCATTACCTCAATGCGTTCATCAACGGACATTGAGCTCGGTTCCCCTGATGTTCCTGTTACGGAAATTCCATGACTTCCTTTCTCAATATGCCAGTTTATTAGCTCTTTAAATTTAACAAAATCAATACTTTCATCTTCGTTAAACGGTGTAATGACTGGAGAAATCGATCCTCTGAACCGCTTTTTCGCTTCTTCATACGCCATCTTCTTACCTCCCGTTTTAATAAATAAAATAACTACTAATTTTCTGAATAATTAAATCGTATATGATTTCACATATGATGTCAATACTGACAAACAGAGTAAAAATCCTTAAACCGTTGTTCCCCTTGCTATTGATGGATGTAAAAATATTTTTGATATTTGTAAACGCTTTCATACTTTAATGTCAATTCTTTTGTTTAGGCTCTTTTCATAAGTTTTGTCGCTTTTAACCTTCGCAGTTGATGAAAACTGGACGTATTGACTTCTTGTGACGCCGTTCCGGCAGAACACTTCGCTTTCCGCGGGCACGGCCTCAGTCTCCTCAGAAGCAAAGAACGCTTCTTCCGGGGTCTTCGGACTCGCGCTGTTCCCGCAGGAGTCTTCGTATTCTGCCTTCACTAAGATAGAAATCTATGCATGAATTCTGTGGTTTTACAGGATTTGTTCTTTCTTGAACAGAAAGCTATCTAAAGCGGAGGAAAAGCACGAGACTCCAGTGGAAAAGGAACAGTCTGAAGACCCCGCAGTGAGCGGTTTTTGCTCCGAGGAGGCTGAAGCGTTCCCCACGGAAAGCGAGTGTTTTTCAGCAGCGTTGGACCAACACCAATCTAGTAAAGTGTGGTAGGAAATCAATCTAGCGTTACGTCGCATTTTATAGAATTTATTTCAAAAGTAACAATCTGATAGAAAACAACCTTTATTTATAATCTCAAAAATAGTTCTTGTTCAAAAAAACTCTAATCGAGGGTTACTTTACCCCAACAGAGTTTTCATGAATCACTTTTTTCTAATTGTTTCAATCTCCTGCGTTCAAAATCCTCTGCCGTCCTAAGTTTATGCATCCTTGCTAAATTTTCAATAGTAGAAAAATCAGCATCATTCTCTAGCATATGAATCATTTCATCATGCTCTTTGATTGCTTCCTTTACTCGAACAGAATACAAAGTTGAACCAATACCACGTATTGAATCTAACCTGGACCAGATATCCATGACTGATTCTACTAAAAAAGGATTAGTACAACCTTCAACAATGATGCGGTGAAATTCAAAGTTTAATTTCCCGTATGTTAAAATATCAAACTCTTCCAGGGCCTCCCCCATCAATTTATTCTGTACTTTAAGAAGGTTAATTTTTTCTTTTGGAAAATCCATACCACTTAAAGCAGTTGCATAGCCTTCAATTACCGCTAATACTCGCAGTGTGTCTGAATACGCTGTTTCATTCACTTCAGCCACAACTGGTCCAACGTTCTGTTTATAAAAAATTAATCGCTCTGACTCAAGCTGACGAATCGCTTCCCTCACAGGAATAGAGCTTGAATTAAGCTCCTTTGCCAGCTGATCAATCACAATCCGTTGACCAGGCACAAAAACCCGTTCAATAATTCTAGCCTTAATAACCCGATACGCCTTCTGCTGCTTATTTTCTTTTATCATAATACTCCAATAATATATGATTCCCAGTACACCGTCAAGTTCCCTGGGGTAAATTGGTTAATACTGGTAAATGTGCCAGGCACCATTACACAATAAAGTTTAATAATATGGTTAATGAAAAGATACTTATAAGTGTTGTAACTAACGTGATGCTTGATACCATGTCTGGTTCTGTATCGAATTCTATTGCGTACATTGTTGTTGTAGCTGCACTAGGCATTGATGCTACAATTAACAGAACGGAACCAATTAATGTATTGACATCGAAAGCCATTATAAATAAAACTGCCAGAACTGGAGAAATCACCATTCTAACAATCACTGCAGATGTCAGTACCTGCCAGTTAAATTTAAGCGATGTAATAGAGGCAAGCTGCATCCCAAGCATGACCATCATTATCGGTATAGCAGCATCTCCCAGCATTGACAACGATGAATAAACTGCTTCAGGAATCTCCCATGGTATTTTCTGAAATATGAAAGCTAATAGCGCTGCATAGGTTGCGGGCATCTTGAAAATAGTCTTCAATGCTCGTGAAATACCATTTTTGCTTCTTGAGGCGTAATAGACACCAAAAAAGTTCATGATCAGCGACTGCAGTACCATAAAGAAAATTGCATATGGAAGAGCTGAACTCCCTACACTGTACAATATGACAGGTACCCCATAATTTCCCCCGTTCATAAACGCAGTTGTAAGTATAGTTGCGCTTTCAACAGATTGATTCCATTTGAACATTCTAGCTAATACCTTATTAATTAAAATCATCATAAACAATAAAAATAAAGCAAATATAATGATGATGGTAAATCCTTTATCATACTCTGCCTCATACAGCGAAGTAAAAACCAGTGCCGGAAGAAAAATATAGATAGACGTTGTTGCAATCGATTTTACATCTAAAACACGAATTCGCTGGAGAATAAACCCTGCTCCAAATATTGCTATAATCGGTAAAACTACAGTAAAAAATATCCCCATCACGACATCTCCAATAATTAAAATATAACTAAGTTTAACATATATTTCATTTCAGTCGGGGCCAGGCACAATTGGAAGCTACTTCCAATTGTGCCTGGCCCCGACTGAACTATTAAAAAACCATACGGTGGCTATTTCGCCACTGTATGGTCGTATGAATCTAGTCTTTCGGTCTATGTTTTAACTCTTCTCCATTTTTGCCTTCAAAGCGTAGTCCCCAACCGGTTATTGCTGCAATCAGCATAATCACGACCAAAAACCAGCCTTGGAAAACATATGGAAAAACTGCTGTTGGCGAAACTACTGGTAACCATTCATACGTGTCTGTCATAGTTTTAATAGTTGACCACCCAAGCAGTACAGGAGCCCCCCACGGAAAAATATACCCAAGAGCTGACGTAACCGCATCAAGCATATTTGCTCGACGATAACGATGAATTTTATATTTTTCTCCTAATTCTCTTACAAACGGAGCAGCTGCAATTTCTGCTGCAGTGTTAATCGTAATTGCACTATTCAATAGTGCTACAATACTCCATATCGCAATTTCAACACGACGAACAGAGTTCTTCACCCATATAATAATAATTCCTGTAATTGCAGCCATTGTTCCACCAAGCTTCAACAAGTGTGCAGCAGCAACAATAAGCAAAATTAAAATTGCCATGTTCATATAGCCCATAACACCCTCAACAAGTGCTCCTGTTATAACCGTATCAGAGTTTGGATCAAACCCAATGATGTCAGCAAACTCTCCGAGGTTCATAAAAACTATAATAAGAATAGCTGTTAGAATCCCAAAAGTTAACGAGGTAAGGATATGCTGTCCGGATAATGCTAAAATAAGTACTATTGCAAATGGTATCAGCATAATTAAACCTGTTGGGTCATTGGATCCCATTATAGAGGGTGCTGTTTCAGTATCTAGTGTGTTATCACCACCAAATATGGCAAACAAAACTGTAGTTGGTATAGCAGCCATAATCGAATATTTAAAGCGACTTTTTACAACTCCAGGTACATCTGCATCCTGTGTAGTGGCTGATACAATAGTTGTATCAGAAACTGGTGCAAGGTTATCACCAAATACAGCTCCAGCTAATATTGCCGCAAATAGCATAACTGGTTCTGCGCCCACTGCAATTCCAGCCGGATACATCAATGTACAAAAAGCAACCGTTGTCCCATAACCAGTTCCAACTGCGGTAGAGAAAATTGCAGCAAGCAAAAATGTCAATGCAACAAATAACCCACCAGTCACACCAGTGAAACCACCAATCCATACCAGACCCTCAACAAGTCCACCAACCTGCAAAACCTGAGCAAACATCCCAGCATAAAACCAGGCAACGATTGCTATAACACCAACCGGTTGTGCTAGTCCATCAAATAAACCCTGGGCGTAATCCCCCCATTTACTTTTACTAAAAAATAAACCTAAAGTGATACCAAACAATGCACCCATTACAAGACCAATTTCAGATGAAAGTTTCAATACACTTGTCGTTATCGCCCAGATAACAAAAAATAGTAATGGAACCGCAGCTCCGAATGCCCCAAACCTAAATTCCAATTTTTCAACCCTGTTATTTCCCTTTGTACGTGCTAACTCTTCCTCTGCCGTTGCCATTATGCTCCTCCTCGGTGCCAGGTACCACCCGAATTTTGTCATTTTTTACCGAATGTATTAGAAAACTTGGCTTGTCGCCAAGCCTTACTGCAAATTAAAACAGCCATCTCTACGATGACTGCTACTAATTTTTTCTACTGTATTCTATCATATCAAATAGAAACAAGAAAATCGATATGTTATATGATTATCTATTTACTATTTTTTAGCAAAAAATGCCTCAGCCTTATCTAAAAACTTTTCCTGATCAGGTGATAAATCATATTCTTCCTCAATTGCATCAACCGGACACACTGCTTTACAAGCTCCACAATCAATGCAAACGTCTGGATCTATATAAAATTGATCTTTACCTTCTTCAATGCAATCCACTGGGCATACACTGACACATTCAGCCGATTTTTCTGGCCCACACGGATCCAAAATTACAAAAGCCACTATATTCCCCTCCTAAAAAACAACCTCTATCCATTAAATAATAAATTGCAGGTGAAATTCAAGTTACCTGCCTAAAAGCTCTACTTGGGCGTACCGATTTTTCCCAATTAAGTCTATGAGAAATACAATTGATAATGTACGGAACATCCTGGGTTAAATGAAGCACTACAAACTGGGCAAACAAAACCACTGTCTAAATAGTTCTGAATTGTAAGCTCTGATTGACAAGCCCCACACAACACAGCTTTTTCATTAAACATGGATTTCGGCCACACCTTTGGACTGTTACAACCTTGTTCTGCATGACAATGATAACAGGAGTAATACTTCCCACAGCAGTAAAACTTTATTGCAATTCGATCTTTCACAGAGTGATAATGCCTACACCTGGTTTCGTTGTCAATTGCACCTGTAACATTCATTGTAAACCCCTCCATTTTTGTATTATACAATAGAGGAAATCACTTGTCCAAACTTATTAAGTGTTTAATTTGACAAATCCTCGAACAAGTGTATAATAAAATAGTTAGATATTGTAATATTAAAAGTAAAATTATTGGCATTCTACGCAAGTTATTTAGAACACTTATTCACACTGGCGCGACTAAGGGGTCGCAAGGACGTAAAAGCAGGTAGGGTTTACGTTGCTTAAGTTAGTGGAACAATTACCGCGGTACTGAAAGCAATGCACTTTCAATGGAAATTATTCTCCCTTTTAATAGGGATGGAAAATAAAATTAATACTTTAATGTTACGTAATAAATCGGAGGGGTACTCTTACTATGAGGGTGCCCCTTTTCCAATACATAAAGCACTAAAAAGGTATGGTCTACGCTCGTTCTGTGCAATACTTAACTTATCACTGCAATAGCAAAATCAACACACAATACAGTATCAATAAATTACATATAAAGGAAGGTTAAAATATGAGCGACTTAATGATCGGCACAATCCAAACCATGAATGTACTTAGGAAAATTGACACTGGGTACGTATTGGTTAAAGACATGTCAGAAGTGCTTTTACACCACAATGAAACATCTAATGAATTAGAAGAAAATCAAGAAGTTGACGTGTTTTTGTACAAAGATAAAAAAGATCAAATTACTGCAACAACGAAGCTTCCAGCTATACAAAAAGATGTTTATGGCTGGTCAGAGGTTGTTGAGGTTGTTAAAAATCTGGGTGTCTTCGTCGACATTGGAACAACTAAGGAAATGCTTGTGTCAACAGATGATTTACCTATTTTCCAAAGTGTTTGGCCACAAGTGGGGGACAAGTTATTTGTTACATTAGGATATGATCGGAAAGGCCGACTGCTCGCAATTCCAGGGTCAGAAGAAATTTTTGATATGGAATGGGTAGGTGCACCTGTCGAAAGCTTGAACCAAACATACAATGGTCGTGTATATCGTACAGACAAAGAAGGCTCTGTTGTTTTGACAGAGGAAAAATATCGGGGATTTATCCACCATTCAGAACGGAAAAAAGAACCACGTCTAGGCGAATTAATTAACGTTCGTGTAATTGAAGTTAGAGCAGATGGAAGCCTTAATATGTCATTGCGTCCACTAAAACAACACGGTATGCTTGAAGATTCAGATGCAATACTACAGCATCTTGAAAATAATAATGGTTCTATTCCTTTCAACGATAAAAGTAATCCAGAAGAAATTTTAAGAACATTTAATATTAGTAAATCGGCATTCAAACGTGCATTAGGTAAATTGATGAAGGAAGGTAAAATTGAGCAGCGTAATGGGGAAACTCATCTTAAATAATACGACATAACTTACCGCTACGGAAATACACTTCGCTGGTATACGCTAAACGACCATTCATCTGATTGATTGAAGCGGAGGGCAGTCGACTTCTGCGGGAGCAGCACGTGTCTGAAGACCCCACAGCGGTGGTTTTTCGCGAGAATTCTAAAGCCATGCCCGCGGAAAGCGACTGCCACAATCCAGCAGTTACGTCGCAGTTTATATATATTGTGCTAAAAACAACACTCTTTCAGAAAATAGCCTACCGCTAAGACAAAACACCTACATAGCGTTAGGTGTTTTTCTTTTTAATTGTCCAACGCTGTTGTTTCCAAAACTTTCGCAAGTGAATAAAAATTCTTCAATGTTACATAGTATAAAATACTTAAGTTTCATCTCTTGACTATTCACACCTCATAAATTAATATGTTAAAGAATTAATTCATATATAATTACTTGGGATTAAAATAGAGGAGGAATAAATCATGAAAAAAAGAATACTAATTTCAATAATTTCATTTGGTTTTGTCCTATTACTTACTGCATGTGGATCAGGTGAAGAAAATGCGGGTAATGAGGAAAACAATGCAGGTTCGGTCGACAAAAACCTGTACGAAAGCATACAGGACAAGGGTGAAATATTAATTGGAACAGAGGGAACGTACCCACCGTTTACGTTCCATAACGAAGAAGGCGAACTAACAGGATTTGACGTGGAAGTAGCCCGTGAAGTTGCCGAGCGGATTGGTGTAAAGGCTGTTTTCAAAGAAACAAAATGGGATTCAATGTTTGCTGGTCTGAACTCAGAACGCTTTGACATGGTTGCAAATCAGGTGGGTATTACACCGGAACGCCAGGAAAAATATGCATTCTCAGACCCGTATATTCAGTCTTCTGCCGTACTCGTTACACACGAAGATAATACAGAGATCAAAAGCTTTGAAGACCTAGAAGGTGTATCTGTAGCCCAATCATTAACAAGCAACTACGCAGATATAGCTAAAGAATATGGTGCAGATATAACATCGGTTGATGGATTCAAGGAAGCGATGCAGCTTATTTCTTCAAAACGTGTAAAAGCAACTATTAATGATCGATTGTCAGTTTTAGATTTTTTAAATCAGCAGAAAGATGCTCCAGTAAAAATTGTCGATCGAGCGGATGATGCATCAGCAAATGCATTTGCTTTTCGCCAAGGTAGCGACGAATTGATTAAGGCTGTCAATAAAGCACTGGCAGAAATGATGGAAGATGGCACGTACCTTGAAATTTCTAAAAAATGGTTTGGTGAAGATGTATCTAAATAACATATTTACAAACCAGGAAATGCAGGAAAAATACCTTGATATATTTGTAAGCTCCCTTTGGCCGTTAATCCAGGGAGCTTTAGTCTATACTATTCCACTAGCCTTAATCACATTTGTACTTGGACTTATACTAGCTGTATTAACTGCACTTGCCCGTTTATCAGGGATTAAGCCATTGGAATGGATTGCCCGATTCTATGTTTCAGTATTGCGTGGAACCCCTTTACTTGTTCAGTTATTTATTATATTTTTTGGTCTTCCTAGTGTAGGAATTACGATAGATTCTTTTACTGCAGCAATTATCGGCTTTTCTTTAAGTGTTGGAGCATATGGGTCTGAAATTATTCGAGCTGCGTTATTATCAATTCCTAAGGGTCAATGGGAAGCTGGCTACTCTATCAGCATGACGTACACACAAGCACTTCGTCGAATTATTTTACCGCAGGCAGCAAGGGTATCCATTCCCCCGCTCTCGAACTCATTTATTAGCCTGGTAAAGGATACTTCACTCGCGTCGACGATTATTGTAGCTGAAATGTTTCGAAAAGCGCAGGAGATTGCTGCTCAAAACTATGAATTTTTACTAGTCTACTCTGAAGCAGCTTTAATCTATTGGGTAATATGCATGGCACTTTCTTTTGCCCAAGGACGAATCGAGCGAAAATTAGATCGTTATATAGCAAAATAGGAGGTTATCATGTTATCTGTTACAGATTTACACATTAAGTTTGGTAATTTAGAAGTATTAAAAGGCTTAGATTTAAATATAGAAAAAGGAAAAGTAATCGTGATGATTGGGCCATCAGGATCAGGTAAAACAACTTTTCTTCGCTGCCTGAATGCATTGGAAACACCTAATAAAGGAATTATTTCTATAAACAAACAAGAAATAGACTTTGAACAGCATCCAAAGAAGAAAGATATCCGTGAGTTACGTAAACAAACAGGAATGGTTTTCCAAACCCACAACCTGTTCCCACATTTCACTGCAGCAGAAAATGTAATGGAGGGGCTCGTTACCGTCAAAAAGGTTAAGAAAAGTCAAGCACGTCAAATAGCGG
>NZ_JBMERP010000028.1:0-46099 GCF_049310925.1 Virgibacillus sp. DJP39
TCTTTTTTTGCGACAACCTATTAACTATACCATTCGTTCTACCTAATGTCAATAATTAATTTTCACTTTTGATAGAACCAAAATTGTTGTGATTATGATCCTTCGCTACTTGACGCGCAATCAGCACAGTCTTTTTTGCGACAGGAATAATCATACAACGTTTACAGAACCAAGTCAACCTTTTTTTATGTTATTTGCACTTAATTAACCTGGATAGCTGATACATCAATAACACTAAAGATTCTTTATACTAATCATTGATGTTTTTACCATAAAATATCTCATCCATTTCTTCTTCCAACCGCTTCGTAATATCTTTTTGCTTCTCATCAGTTAACTTGTCTTTTGTATAACCAAACAGATAGTTATCTAAATCAAAGTTACGCAGCTTACACTTCGTATGGAAGATATTTTCCTGATAGACGTTCACATCAATCATTTCATAGTTGCTTTTAACTTCTTCAGGAATGTAGTTTTGAATAGAGTTGATTTCATGATCAATAAATAACTTTTTCCCTCTTTTATCCCTAGTAAAACCTCTAACTCGATAATCCATTGTCATAATATCCGTGTCAAAGGAATGTATTAAAAACCTCAGTGCCTTTAGCGGAGAAATTTCACCACATGTCGATACATCAATATCTGCTCTAAATGTGCTTATCCCTTCATATGGATGATATTCAGGGTATGTATGCACAGTTATGTGACTTTTATCTAGTTGTGTGACCACTGAACTAGGCAATGGTCCGGGTGTTTCTTTAAAAGAATCTACTGGCACTTCTACTACTGGACCTTCTGAAACTAAAAGTGTCACACTGGAACCTTGTGGCTCAAAGTCTTGTTTAGCAATATTTAATACATGAGCCCCAATTAATTCTGTGACTGAGTTTAATATTTCTGTCAGTCGCTCAGCATTGTATTGTTCATCTATATATTCTATATATGACTTCCGTTCTTCTGTAGTTTCTGTATAGCAAATATCATACATATTGAAGCTTAACGTTTTGGTGAGATTATTAAAATCATGTAATTCAATCCGCTGTTCATGAGTAGTCATCGTCATTGCTCCTTACCAGATATTATTAAAGTAGCTTGTCCGTTGTTTGTTTCAGTGATTCTGATAAAGTTTTCGACATAAGCAGTGCTGATCAGTTATTAATAGCGTATCAATCTCAAGTTTCATAAGCAACAAAAAAAGCACTCGCCTACCGTGCTTTTTTGCTAAGTGAGGCTGACTTATAATCCGTTAATTCCATAATTGAAGTTTTTGGATAATAAAATTGGATAATTTGTTTATAGGTTTTTCCTTTTAACCCCATGTAATGAGCTCCCCACTGACTCATTCCCACTCCATGTCCAAATCCTTTTCCCTTCATTGTATATACCCCATCACTTTCCTTAAGTGAGTCAATGAAATAACTTTTAAATAGTAAACCCCCAATCAACGGCCTTACATTGTCTAATCTGACATCCTTTAGTTCAAGTTGTTGAAATAATACTGTCCCTTCTACTAAACGTTGCAGAAATTCGATTGTTATGGATCCTTTCACACGCCGCCCCGATTTCAGTGTCTGATTTGATAACTCAAAATGTGGAATGGAGAGAATTTTAATATCCCCCGTATAACCCTTCTTCTGCAACCACCTCTTCATTGATGATGTGGTTGGTTCGTCCTTTTCCTCTGTCTCTCCCCACCAATCCGGGTTATCCCAATTAATATCTTTAAGTTTTATTTGTGTTTGGTGTAACGTAAACACCCATGGATGTACTGGATCATATGGGTCTTCTTTTATTGGTAAGTATGACATGGGCTTTTCACCCCAGACATGTGTGTTATTTTCGGTAACTCCTCCATTGCTTGCTGAATAAAAAGCATTAATAAGCTGGTCTTTATAGGTTATTACCTCACCAGCCGTTTCATTAACCGCTCTCGTTGTGTCTTTAGACCATGCGTACCCGCCATATACCTGGAATTGGGTTGTATCGTCCATTGTCTTTGACACATGCGACATTGCGTATGTGCGTGCGGCCAGAGTCTGTGCTTTTAATGTTTCTATTCCCCAGGACGGATATACTTCAAGTGGCACAACACCTTTTAAATAATCTTCTAGTGGCAATTGATTTATTGGACGTATGAATTTTTTATTTTCGATTGAAAACTCCACTGCTCCTAGATATGGGGTTTCATTTATATATATTTGATGCTTTTTATCATATTTTTCAGGTATAAGAACAAGTGATCCACCTACCTTATGCTCATTGCCTGCTCCTTTTAATAGTAGGGAATTATCATTAAGGACTGTTAACGTATATCTGACTCCTTCCTGTAGATTTAAAGTTGAGTCGAACGAGAAGTATCCCCCCTTTAGTTCAAAATTAAGCTGTGATGTTTCCCCAACCTTATTGACTAATTTTACTGTTACCATTTCCTCTGCTGCAGATGAATCTGGATGCATAAATAATAGTACTATAGTTAAAAACAATAATAGATATCTCATATACCTATAATCCCAAAGATTATGTGTAATTATTCAATACAAATGATTAACTCTCTAACCTAATTGTCTTAACCCTAATTCGCGTGCCCACAACTGATTCAATAACCCTGTCTAAGAATTCTTTGTATGTTTTTGATGAACGTCCGGGGAATTAGAGTAAAAAACCTGACTTATCTCCAATCCCTAATGGCGAAAAGCTTTGGCCTTCTATACAGAAATGTTTTTTTGAAGCGAACTTCTAATTTCACTATGAATTTCTAAAATAGGAATTGTTTCTCTGAAATTGACCTTGTTTCGTGTTTCTTCCTATTATAATTAATCCCAGATTTCCACAACTGAAATGAGTTCTTTTTAGTCAAGTTTTCAAGGGCTTTTTCTAGACCTGATTTAGTGTTGTAGCTTTATGTTCTTTCAGGTGTCATAATTTAAAACGAGTAATTTTAAATTTGCTTTTAGGAGGAGAGTTATTGGAAATTAATTATGGTAATTCCATACCTGATAAAGATGAGTTTTATCAATTATATGAAACAACTGGATGGAACACAGGAACATACTCAAGCGACGATTTGTTTAAAGCCATCAATAATAGTTGGTATTTAATATCCGTCTACCATAAGGAAAAGCTAGTGGGCTTCGGTCGGATAATATCTGATGGAATATACCAAACACTCATTGGAGATTTGATTGTGCATCCAGATTATCAAAAACAGAATATCGGTAGTGAAATATTGCGTTTGCTCACAGAAAAATGTAAGGCGAGTGGAATTAAGTGGGTTCAGCTAACTTGCGCAGAAGGAAAAGCTGATTTTTATAAGAAATTTGGTTTTGAGGAAAGGCCAGTAAACGCTCCAGGTATGCACAAATTTCTCTAGCTCTGTCACAAAATATGTATTAATAACCAGCACCTACGATTAAATTTATCCTTGACCTTGACTATGATTTCAAAAAACAGCATAATTACCTTATAAATAGTGAATATTTGGAAATTATCTGAATCTCAAATTATCGCGCATTAAGAGGAGGTTGTTTTACTATGGCTGTGGCAAATAGAAATGTTTTACTCGCCTACATATTGTGGTTCTTTTTAGGACAACTAGGTATTCATCGCTTTTATACAGGGCGAATCGGATCAGGAATTGGACAAATTTTACTTGGTCTTGTTGGTTGGGCTACTACTTGGCTACTAGTCGGTTGGGGTCTACTTATTATTCTTTGGATTTGGCTAATTCTAGATATCTTTCTAATTCCGAGTATGTGTAGAAATCCAAGATAAAAAATCGCCGCCACCTTATCTTAGCAAATAACAAATATTGCTCTTATATTTCTTAAGTGTAAAAATGGGACTGTTCCAGCAGCTTTTCGGCTCTTTGGAACAGTCCCATTTGTTTACCATTATAAGGTAAATTTTTCCTGTAATCTTAAAATATTTCTGTTTATTTCTGTAAATCATTTAAAGTCCCAAAAAAATCAGGAAATGAAACGTTAATAGCCTCGCTGTTTTCAATTACTGTCTCACCTTCAGCAATGGTGCTTGCAACAGCCAGCATCATACCAATTCGATGGTCACCATGGCTGTTTACCTTGGCACCTGTCAGCATGGTTTTACCGTGTACAATCAACCCATCTTCTGTCGTTTCAATTCGGGCACCCATCTTATTCAATTCTTTCGCGACTATATCAATTCGATTTGTTTCTTTTACCTTCAGTTCTGCAGCATCCTTAATAACTGTTGTACCTTCTGCTTGTGTCGCTGCCAGCGCAATAATTGGAATTTCATCAATCAGTTTAGGAATTATATCTCCACCCACTTCAACCCCTTTTAGGGATGTGGATTTTACTTGGATGTCTGCTGATGGCTCCATAGTTTCTTCACTTTCATTTGTAATAGTCAATTGGGCGCCCATCCTGTATAGTACATCAATAATCCCGGTTCTGGTTGGATTCATTCCAACGTGTTGTATGGTAATTCGGCTCGAAGGTATAATCGACCCAGCTACTAAAAAGAACGCTGCAGAAGAGATGTCTCCAGGAACATCTATTGTTGTCGCAGTTAAACTTTGCTTCCCTTCAATTGAAATGTTTTTCTCAATGTGCTGCACACTAACACCGAATGCTTTTAACATCCTTTCTGTGTGATCTCTGGTTTGCTCTGGTTCAATTACAGTTGTCGTCCCTTCCGCATGCAATCCAGCTAACAACACAGCAGATTTTATCTGTGCACTGGCGACTGGCAATTCGTAATTAATAGAATGTAAGTTTCCACCTTGAATTGTAAGAGGTGTATACATTCCACCCTGACGACCTTCAACCTTAGCTCCCATTAAGCGTAGAGGATCAACTATCCGGTTCATTGGACGCTTTGCAATTGATGCATCACCCTGTATACAAGCATAAAATTCTAGTCCTGCGAGTATCCCTGACAAAAGTCGAATAGTAGTTCCTGAGTTTCCTACATCAAGTACTGCATCCGGTTCTTTTAAGAATTTTGTCCCGTTCCCTTGAATTTCTACGTAGTCTCCTTCTTGATGAATAGCTACTCCCATTTGCCTGAAGCAAGCAATTGTACTTAAACAATCTTCTCCGGGCAGGAAACCTTTTACGACCGTTTTACCTGTCGCAAGCGATCCAAACATGATAGCCCTGTGGGAAATAGATTTATCACCGGGAACTGCAATCGTGCCTGTCAGTCCATTACCACTTTCCCGTAACTTTTGTATAGCCATGTCCTTCCTCCTTAAGCTGCCTCATACGTTTTATAATCATTATGTTTAAGTAGATGCTGGGCATTTGTACGATCCTTATCCTTTTGGAAACTTATTCGTAGTACACCTAGTAAACCTTCTCTATTTTCAATAATATGGAGATTTGTTAGGCTAATTCCATGTTCCGCTAATAAAGTAGTAATGCCAGCAATTGCTCCTGGAACATCCATTACATCTACATACAAATCATAATAGGAAGGAATTGCACCTTTAGAATTAACAGGTAAAGAATCCCGGAACGCTTTTGCACTTTCAAAAAAATTAGTAATCGCCTGGTCGTCTTCTTTTGCTAAAACCCGCTTGAAGTCCTGCATTTCTTCTACCCAGTTATCCAGCAGTTCTAATAAATTAAGTCGATTTTGTTTTACAATGTCCTTCCACATAATTGGACTGCCCGAAGCAATTCTGGTAATGTCCCGAAACCCTCCAGCAGCCAACAAACTAATTAGAGGATTATTGTCGGCATATTTTCTTGCTTGGTTAACTAAACCAGCTGCCATAATATGTGGAAAATGGCTGATTACGCCAGTGACGTAATCATGTTCTTCTGTTTCAAGAACAAGAAAATGTGAATTGGCGCCATCCAGCCAATGTTTTAATTCTTCTATTCTATTTGAAGAAGTAGTAGGATGGGGAGTTAGTACGTAATAAGCATTTTCGAATAAATGTGCCTTAGCGCTTTCCACTCCAGCTTTATGTGATCCTGCCATCGGGTGTCCACCGATGAAAGTGTTACCCTGCCACAGTTCATCAGCAAGTTCCATTATCCCTCTTTTAGTACTACCAGTGTCGGTAATAATTACTTTGTCTTTTAGATTAAAACCTGATAACTGCTTCATTAACTTTTCCATTTGTAATACTGGTGTTGATAGAATAATTAAATCGGCTGATTCTGCCCCATGTTGAAAAGAGGCAATCTTTTCATCTATTATATGGAGTGCTTTTGCCTTTTCCATCTCACTTTGTTTAACATCATACCCACAAATAGTTGCTTGTGGATGTTGATTTTTGATCGCTAGTGCCAAAGAGCCTCCAATTAATCCCAGTCCTACAATAAAAACATTTCCATTCATGCCTAATCCTCCTGTAGGTGTCAGTCGCTAAACTATTTTTAGCTTAAAATAAATTCGTTTAAAACACTTCTAACTTGTTCGTTTTGTTTTTCCAGGCCAATTGTAATGCGTGCCGAAGTTGGAAATCCTAACGATTTTCCTGAACGAACGATTAGACCTTTTGATAATAGAAACTCAGCAACTTCATCTCCATCACGTTGAAAGTCAATTAATATAAAATTTCCCTCTGATGGGAAATAATGAAGGTTATTTTCTTCACAAAATGAATAATATTTCTCAAGCTCATCAGAATTCTTTTTGCTGCACTGATTAACAAAGTCCTGATCTGATATAGCAGCAGTTGCAGCCAGTTGCCCAAGTACATTTGTGTTAAATGGAAGACGGATGGGTTCAAGGGCCTGAATATTTTTCAAGGTAGAAATTCCGTATCCAATTCTAAAGCTGGCAAGACCATATATTTTTGAAAAAGTTCTCATAATGACTAAGTTAGAAAATTTTTCGATGAGTGGTAGAGAGTCAAAAGGGTCAGTAACATATTCAAAATAAGCCTCATCGAGAACAACTAACACATCACTTGGAACTCTCTCTAAGAAATGGATGAGTTCATCTTTCGGAATGTAACTTCCTGTTGGATTATTGGGACTGCAAACCCAAACTATCGCTGTATCTTTATCAATTTCAGAAAGCATTTTGTTCAAATCATGGTTCCCGTCCGCTAATCCTACCTCTCTTACTTCTGCTCCTTCAATAATCGCAGCATGCTTGTATTGTGGAAAGGTTGGAGTTGCCATTACAGTATTTTTCCCTTGTTCGAGCATTGCTCGTGAAATTACTTGGACAAGTTCATCAGTACCGTTTGTGAAAATTAGTTGTTTTTCATCTACGTCTAATGCCAAGGCAGTTGCTTCCCTTATGCTAGAAGCATTTCCATCTGGATAAAGCATATATGATGAATCAAACTCATTTAAAACGTGATCTACATTTGGTGAATGGCCATATGGATTTTCATTTGACGCTAGTTTTATAATCGAGTCAAGTTGGTATTGCTTCTTTACTTCGTCAATCGACTTTCCGGGCTGGTAGGCTCGTAGGTTAAGAATTTGCTCTTTCCATTTCATTACAGTTCCTCCTCTAGATTAAAACGTTCTTGCATATATGCGATGCTCATCGACTAGCTGTTTGAGTACATCGAAACGATCACTAGAAAATTGGTCGGTAATGGATGAAGCTAGTTCCCAAGCTATTACTGCCTCAGCAACGACACTTGCAGCAGGGACTGCACAGCTATCTGATCGCTCTATACTTGCGGTGAAAGGTTCTTTTGTATCAATATCAACACTTTGAAGTGGTTTGTATAATGTAGGAATAGGTTTCATAACACCTTTTACAATAATAGGCATTCCTGTTGACATGCCACCTTCAAAACCGCCTAATCGGTTGGTTTTTCGAACATATCCATTTTCATCGTCCCAAATAATTTCATCATGTACCTGACTCCCTGGCTTTCTAGCCATTTCAAAGCCTAAACCAAATTCCACACCCTTAAATGCATTAATACTTACCATCGCTGCGGCTAGCTTTGCGTCTAGTTTACGATCGTAATGTACATAGCTGCCAACTCCCGGTGGCATACCTTCTACAACGACTTCAACAACTCCACCAATAGAATCACCATTTTTCTTTGCTTCATCTATCGCTTCCATCATTTTCACTTCTGCTTTTTCATCAAAGCATCGAACAGGAGATTGTTCCGTCCTATTTTTTAATTCTTCTATATTATTGTAATCAGCTGGATTTGCTTGGACCCCTCCAATTTCTACAACATGTGCTGTTATTTTAATTCCGAGAAGATCAAGCATTTTTTTTGCTACAGCTCCTGCGGCAACCCGGACTGTTGTTTCTCGTGCAGAAGAACGTTCTAACACATTCCGCATGTCTCTGTGTCCATACTTGATACCACCAACTAAATCAGCGTGACCTGGCCTGGGACGGGTAACTTTCCGTTTGATTTCATCAGCCTCTGACTCTTCTATTGGTTCGATACCCATTATTTTTGTCCAATGCTTCCAGTCATTATTCTCTACGACTAATGCAAGCGGAGAACCTAGCGTGTAGCCATGACGAACTCCACCAGCAATTGTCGCTTGATCCTTTTCAATTTGCATTCGCTTTCCACGCCCATAACCTTTTTGCCGGCTGGCTAACTCTTGATTGATGTCATCAGATGTTAGTGGCATTCCAGCGGGTAACCCTTCAACAATAGTTGTTAGTTGTGGTCCATGTGATTCACCTGCTGTTAAAAATCTCATTTGTACTTCCTCCTTTGTCTTTTATAATCCCTGTTGTGCAGCAGGTTTGACGTAAAATACAGTACCATCGAATAGTGGTGTTTTACGCTAGCTTATTTTTAAATATCTTTAAATCGTCCATGAACGTATTGAATTCTGGAATATTCATTTGCTGCGCTGAGTCAGATAATGCGACAGCCGGGTCCGGATGAACTTCTGCCATAATTGCATCTGCTCCAATTGCTAAAGCAGCTTTTGCAGTTGGGTAAAGTAAATCTTTTCTACCTGTTGAATGTGTTACATCTACAACAACAGGTAAATGTGTTTCTTTTTTTAGAATCGGTACTGCCGAAATGTCCAACGTGTTTCGTGTAGCTTTTTCATATGTGCGAATACCACGTTCACAAAGAATAATTTGATCGTTCCCTTGTGAAATGATATATTCAGCAGCATTTATAAACTCATCAATTGTAGCAGCTAATCCTCGTTTTAACAGTACTGGTTTTTTCACTCTACCCACTGTTTTTAATAGTTCAAAGTTCTGCATGTTACGAGCACCGATTTGAATTACATCAACGTATTCCAATGCTTTCTCAACATCATGAGGGGCCAAAATTTCACTGACAACAGACATCCCTACCTCATCTGCAACTTTCCTTAATATTTGCAAACCCTCTATTCCAAGACCCTGAAAATCGTATGGTGAAGTACGCGGTTTGAATGCCCCACCACGCATTAGCGTCAGACCTTGTTCTTTCATTGCTAAAGCTACAGCTTTTACTTGCTCGTAACTTTCAACTGCACATGGTCCCATGATGAAATTCTGCTCTCCATTTCCAATCTTTGTACCATTTATATCAACGATTGTATTTTCATGACGTGCCTTTCTGGACACTAATAATGCTTTCCTATGATCGTCCTTTTGAAGCTCTAAACTCGCTTTAAAGATTTCTTTAAAGATATGCTGGATAGTTGATGTTTCAAAAGGTCCTTCGTGATTTTCGATAATTAAATCAAGTGCCTGCCGTTCACGAACTGGATCAAATCTTACCACTCCTTGTTTTTCTTTATGTTCCCCAATTTCCTGAACAATTTTGGCCCGTTTATTTAACAATGTTAAAATATCTAGATTTACCTCATCGATTTGGTTACGTAATTCTGTTAATTCATTTACACTCATTTGTTTATTCCTCCTGATATTTTTAGTTTTGTTTGTTCAATAATTTCCTTGCATCAATCTATATAAATTTATAGAAAAAATCAGCATCTGCCGATGTAAATCCCTTAAGCATTTTACTTTCTTTACGCCTAACAGAAAAGGCATCCCCTCCTAAAATGGTTTTAGAAAAATTGGTTTATCGCCAAACCTTATTGCGAAAGTCTTAGTTGCACTTATGCAGAAAGAAAGTTTTTATACTTTCTTTAGTGCTAAAAAATCGCCCCTGTCGCTTATATAAACGACAGGGACGATTCTCATCGCGGTACCACCCTTATTGTGAACAAAATGCTGTTCACCTCTTAAAAGCTGTTAACGATCAATGACCGTCTTTCTTTACGTTAAGGTTTCCCTTTTTCAAGAAAGAAGCTCCAGGACTGTAATTCATGCTAATCTATGACTGATTCACACCACCATCAGCTCTCTGCACAGGGAGATTAGACACTACTTTGATCCTTTCGTTGCTTATGATATATTTAGTTTTTATCTAAGAATTAAAAAAGTCCCCACTGATTGATTAATCAGTAGGGACGATTGGATTCGCGGTACCACCCTAGTTGTGAATTAAATACTTCACCACTTAGATTTGTTAACGATCAAATGACCGTCTCCTTCTATGTAAAGTTTCTACTTTACGAAGAAAAAGAAGCTCGAGGACTGTAATTCATGTTTATCTATGACTGATTCACACCGCCATCAGCTCTCTAACACAGGGAGATAAAACACTACTATGATCCTTTCGTTGCCGTAAAATATATAAATTAACTTTCTAAAATGTTTAAATGTTATAGTTTCACATTATATGCCAACTTAGAATAGTCTGTCAACACATTTTTAAATATTTTTTTGGTACCTGTCACTTACCGAATTCTAGCTTTTCACGGATTCGCTCTACTGCTACGTGAATTCTTTCATTTGGTATGGCTAAGGACACTCGAAAATACCCTTCTCCTCCGGGTCCGAAAATATTACCTGGGGTAAATATTACTCCCGTTTGTTCCAGAACAGTAGCTACAAATTCTTCTGACGTATATCCCCCGGGTACCGGTGCCCATATAAAGAAACCTGCATTCGTTGGGTTTGCATCTATTCCGATTGAGCGAAGTGCTTCAACCATAGTATTCATACGCTTTTTATAAATCTGATTGTATTCATTCACACTGCTTTGATCGCTTGTCAATGCGTGTGCTGCAGCCTTTTGAATTGGAGTAAATACCCCCGTATCGACATTACTTTTGTATATAGACAAAGATTTAATTACTTCTTTATTGCCGACTACGTACCCTACACGCCAACCAGTCATACTGTAGGACTTTGATAGTGAACCAAACTCAACAGCGTGCTCTTTAGAGCCATTAACCTGCAATATACTTGGAGCTGTATAATCATTATACGTAACCATATTGTAAGCTGAATCACTTACAATTAGTAGATCATGTTTCTTAGCAAACCCAACGGCCTCTTCGTAAAAATCAATATCTACTGATGCACCAGTCGGGTTGCTGGGATAATTCAAGAACATCACCTTTGCTTTTTCTAATACATCATTCGGAATTTCATCAAACTTTGGTTTAAAATCGTTCGATGCCTCTAAAGACATATCGTAATACTTTCCATCTGCTAAAAGAGTAGCCATTCGATAAACCGGATAGCCGGGATCTGGACCTAATACATAATCCCCCGGGTCAATTACAGATGGCAACAAATGCCCTATTCCTTCTTTGGAACCAATTAGGGCAAGAACCTCTGTGTCAGGGTCAAGTTCTACTCCGTATGATTTCCTGTAAAAAGTAGTAACAGCTTCACGGAATTCAGGGCTTCCTATGAAACTAGGATATTTTAAATTAGCGGGATTCTGAATTTCTTCTTCAAGCTTCTTTACAATATGCTTTGGTGTCGGTAGATCAGGATCGCCAACACCTAAATCAATAACATCTATACCTGCTTTTAGTGCCTTTTGTTTCATTTTTTGTACTTCTGCAAATTTATAAGGAGGTATATTTGCCAGCCTGTTTGACTTCGTTTTCATTTATTAAACCACCCTGTAATCATTTTTTAGACTCTTAGTTTTATTGCTTTTTAATCTTCGCAGTTGATATAAAACTGCGACGTAACTCACCGCTACGGAAATACACTCGCTGAGTATAGTGTTAAACAATGATGAACATTTATCTAGTCTGATTGATTGGAGCGGAGGACCGTTGACTCCTGCGGGAACAGCACGAGTCTGAAGACCCCGGAGAGTGGTTTTCTCGAGGAGGCTGAAGCCGTGCCCGCGGAAAGCAACGGTCCGCAGCGGAAATCAATCTAGCGTTACGTCGCAGTCTATAGATTTTGTATCTAAAACAACAATCTTTTACAACTGCATATAACTTTATTATCTATCTTGATTATGAACGTAATCATACTAAGTGAACGAATGGTTCGTCAAGGAATTCTTCATACTATTAATGTACTATTTTCCATTATCCAATGTACGATCACCTTACTCGTTTCTATGTTTTTTTTAAAAGTTAGTAACTTTTGGTTTACAATTCTACAAAACTTTCGTATAATCAATTAAAACTTTGTTACATAATTAAATAGTATTGGATGAGGCGCAAAGACATCAGTAACTTATTACGGGAAAACTGTAAATTGTAATAAGTGAAAGGGGAATTTGCCGAAACGGTGTTCTGTTTACAGACAGAGCATAGTTGGATTGTATATTAAGAGTATGCAGTCTGTCATTATTCTCGGATAATGGAGTGCTTCCACTTGTATATAGAAAAAATGTAAACAAGTCGGAATATGCCGGCTTGTTTTTTTTATACAATTTCAGGGATTTCACCATCAGTACTAGTAGATAATGATTACAAGTGGAAAGAAGGGCAGCTTATGAACAGAAGTGTACTTAAATTTGGTGGAACCAGTGTTAGTAGCCTTGAGAAAATAAAAGATATTGCTAATTACCTGAAAGGCCGTGTTGAGCAAGGTGAGCAATTAATCATTGTAGTGAGTGCAATGGGCAAAACAACAGATGATCTTATGGCGTCAGTTAACTCAATCACCACCTCGCCAAATGACCAGGATTTAGCACTGCTTTTAACGACAGGCGAACAACAAACTATCTCTTATTTATCCATTATTTTAAATGACATTGGTGTTAAATCAAAGCCGTTGACAGGGTACCAGGCTGGTATTGAAACTGTTGGTCACCATTTAAAAAGTAAGATTTCCAAAATTAACAGCACACTATTTGACCAATTGTTTGAAACCTACAACGTGCTAATTGTTGCAGGTTTTCAGGGATTTAATACCGACAATGAGATTACAACTCTAGGTCGAGGAGGATCAGATACAACAGCTGTTGCACTTGCGGCTGCACATGAGTGCCCATGCGAAATTTATACAGATGTTACAGGTGTCTACAGTACAGATCCAAGAATTTATCCGGAGGCGAAAATGCTCGATGAGGTATCCTATGAAGAAATGATGGAAATGAGTGCTCTTGGATCAGGGGTTCTCGTTACCAGAAGCGTTGAAATCGCAATGAACTACAACATTCCAATCTATTTAGGAAAGACACTATCAGATGTGAAGGGAACTTGGGTAATGGCAAAAACAGAAATGCTAGAGAAAAAGGCAGTAACAGGTGTCGCGCTCGACAAAGATATGATTCACGTAACACTTAATTATCCGAACTATGATACAGGTCTATTGGACCAAGCGTTTCTTAATCTGGAGCAGGAAGAAATAAATGTTGATATGATTTCACAAATCACCAATAACGAAGGTCTTCAACTTTCTTTCACAATGAAGGATACAGAAGAACACCAGTTACAAAAAATCTTCCTTCGTCTAAAAGAAAATTATCCGGACTTATACTTCAAAATTGAAAACCAGTTTGTTAAGGTTTCTGTGATTGGTTCAGGGATGCGTGATATGACTGGAGTTGCTTCTAACGTATTTCGAACTTTCATTAAAGCGGATATTCCGTTTCACCAGGTAACAACATCAGAAATCAGCATATCCTATGTAGTGGATGCGCATAACGGTAAAAAAGCAGCACATCTTTTGTGCGAACGCTTCGAATTATAAATATATTGGGGGTTTTTTATATGGTAAAAATAGCAGTAGTTGGCGCAACAGGGCTTGTAGGACGTAAAATGGTCGATTTATTGGAGACAAAACAAATTCCTATAGATGAGCTTGTTTTCTTTTCATCCAAACGTTCGGCAGGCTCTGAATTAACTTTCAAGGGCGCAACATATACGGTCGAAGAACTTACAGAGGAAAAAACAGATGGCGGATTTGATTATGTACTTATGTCAGCAGGAGGCGGTACTAGCTTAAAGTTCTCACCTCTTTTTGAAAAAAATGGTGCAATCGTTATTGATAACTCTAGTGCTTTCAGAATGGATCCAACTATTGATCTTGTTGTACCGGAAGTAAATCGACCAAAGCTAAACAGAAAAATAATCGCTAATCCAAACTGCTCAACGATCCAGTCTGTCGTTCCGTTAAAAGTCCTGGATGATGCATACGGCATTGCCCGCGTTAGCTACACCACCTATCAGGCTGTATCAGGATCAGGGGTCAATGGTGTAGAAGATTTAAAACGTGGTGAACAAGACGAGGAACCGGTCAACTATCCTCATCCGATTTACAACAATGCCATCCCACACATCGATGTGTTTGGCGATGATGGTTACACAAAAGAAGAAGTAAAAATGATTGAAGAAACCAGGAAGATTCTGGACTTACCTGATTTAAAGGTCACTGCCACTTGTGTTCGCGTACCAGTTGAAAATAGTCATGCTGTAGCGATAAATGTCACATTGAACAGCTCCCCTACCGTTACAGAATTGAAAAGTTTATTTGATGATAATGAGCATGTCGTCCTACAGGATGATCCGCAAAACAATGTATATCCAATGCAGGTAACTTCAACTGATAAGGAAGAGATATTTGTCGGACGAATTCGCAAGGATGACAGCTTCGAAAACACCTATCACGTGTGGGTTACAAGTGATAATTTGTTAAAAGGAGCGGCCTTAAACGCTGTACAGATTTTACAACAACTTATGGAAGAGGGATAATATGGGACACATATTCACCGGGATTGGTGTAGCAGTAACAACACCTTTTCTCAACAACAAAGTGGATTTTGATAGTTTTAAAAAGCACCTTGAATTTCTTTTGAAAAATAACGTCCAATGTCTTGTGATTAATGGTACAACTGGAGAAGGTTCTACACTTTCTTTAGAAGAAAAAAATAGTCTGCTTGAAATTGCTGTTGAAACAGCTGCAGGAAAAGTACCAGTCATTGCAGGAACAGGATCAAACTCAACTGAAGCCTCTATTATCGCTTCAAAAGATGCAAAGGCTATTGGTGTAGATGGTTTAATGCTAATTACACCTTATTACAACAAAACGAGTCAACGAGGTTTAATTCAGCATTTCACAACAATTGTTGATGCTGTGGATATGCCAGCAATCCTGTATAATGTTCCGGCTCGGACAGGGATGACAATCGCACCAGAAACCGTTCAAACACTAAGCACTCATAAAAATATCGTCGGCCTAAAAGATGCGACAAGTGACTTTAATTATTTTTCACAAGTCAGATTACTGACAGACGCGTCATTTGCAATCTATAGCGGAAACGACGATACGGCTTTAGCTAGTTTCGGTCTCGGCGGTGAAGGCCTGATTTCGGTAGCGGCAAACGCACTTCCAAATGAATATCAAACGATGTATGAACGGTCTTTAGATAACCTTGATGAAGCAAGAGCAATTCATTACCGTTTATATCCGCTTGTAACTTTGCTTGGAAACGACGTTAATCCAATTCCGATTAAAGCTCTTACAGCTCACCTTGGTTTTGGTAATTATGAACTCCGTTTGCCACTAGTACCACTGGATGAAAACGAACAGCATAAACTAACGCAGGAATTCGACGCACTAAAGGAGAGTGAATAAATTTGAAGATCCTTCTCTTTGGTTATGGAGCTATGAACAAACGTGTTGCAGTACGTGCTGAGGAGCGCGGACACGAGATAACTGGTGTCGTATTGAAATCTAAAAAGGACGATGTACCTTATCCAATTTATACAGATTTCAATCGGCTCCCTGTAGCCGATATTCTGATTGACTTTTCTCATCCGGACCTTACAAAAGAACTACTAAGATCCGATGTAACCATTCCCCTTGTGATTGCAACCACAGGGGAAAAGGAAACACTCGTCAGTATGTTAAAAGAAAAAGCGGACTATTTGCCTGTTTTTTATAGTGCAAATATGAGTTACGGTGTGCATATTCTGAAAAAAATAGTGGAATATGCCACCCCCCTTCTTGAATCATATGATATTGAACTGACCGAAAAGCATCACAACAAAAAGGTGGATGCTCCTAGTGGTACACTCGTTAAATTGTACGATGCAATTAAAGAAATTCGAGGAGACGCTGAACCAATGTATGACCGTTATACATATGATTCAAAACGTAAGCAAAGTGAAATTGGCATTCATTCAATCCGTGGCGGGACAATAGTTGGTGAACATGAAGCACTTTACGCTGGCCATGATGAAACAATTACGATTCAGCACAAGGCACAATCAAAAGACATTTTTGCAAACGGGGCTATAGATGTTGCAGAAAAACTAATTGATAAAAAAAGCGGTTACTATACTTACTCAAACTTAGGAGATGAATAGAAAATGAAGGAATTTACAGCAGAAGAAATTATTCAGTACATCAGTAACTCAGACAAAAAAACACCACTAAAGGTATACGTAAACACTAGCCTTGATAAAAATGATTTCCCTGAAAGTTTTAAGGTGTTTGGAACGGATGGCTCTTATACTATTTTTACAGATTTGAAAGACTGGAAACCTTTTTACGCAGAAAATCAGGATAAATTAGTTGATCTTGCTATCGAACAAGACCGTCGAAACAGTGCCATTCCACTACTCGATGCAACAGAAGTTAATGCACGAATCGAGCCAGGAGCGTTCATCCGTGAACATGCAGTAATTAACAAAAACGCGGTTATCATGATGGGTGCTGTTATCAATATCGGAGCAATTGTTGGTGAAGGCACGATGATTGATATGAACGCTGTACTTGGAGGTCGTGCAACAACGGGCAAAAATGTTCACGTTGGAGCTGGCGCAGTGTTAGCAGGCGTAATCGAGCCACCAAGCGCAAGCCCCGTAGTCGTAGAAGACGATGTACTAATTGGTGCTAATGCAGTAATCCTTGAAGGCGTAACTGTCGGAAAAGGCGCCGTTGTTGCGGCTGGAAGCATTGTTACTGAAGACGTCGCAGCAGGTGTAGTTGTTGCAGGTGTTCCTGCACGTGTCATCAAACAGGCAAGTGAAGTAAAAGGTGGTAAAACTGAAATTGTTCAAGCGTTAAGAAAATTAAACCAGTAAATTTTGTTTAGTACAAAATCTGCTTATAGAGAGATTGTTTTCGCGCACTAGAGTACGAAAAACGCGCACTGATCTAGAATTTCGCGCATCAAGACTTGGAAATCGCGCACCAAACTGGTGGTGCGCGATTTTTTAAATTGATGCTCGATTCCAGGTCTGTAGCGCTCGATTTTCACCTACCTGTGCGCGATTATTACCATTTAACCCATAGTTTATTTTTCAAGCATCAGTTATTGGAGTGAAAAAAATGGAATTACAACAAACATTAACAAAGCATAGAAGATATCTACATCAAATACCTGAACTCGGTTTTCAAGAGTTTAAAACAACTGCATATATCAGGGAAACATTGGATCAGCTTGCTATTCCCTACCTCATGCCTATGGACACTGCAACAGTCGTCTACCTTGAAGGGAATTCAAACAATACGATAGGCTTTCGAGCTGATATTGACGGACTTCCGATTAATGAAACAACTACTATTTCATTCAAATCACAGCACAAAGATGTTATGCATGCATGTGGTCATGACGGCCATACTGCAATGCTTCTGTCTTTTGCTGAAAGATGCAAACAGATGCAGGAAACTAATACACTAAAACATAATGTACTCTTGATCTTTCAACCGTCCGAAGAATCCATGGGTGGTGCTAACCATCTGATCAAAGCGTTCCCTTTTTCCAACTACAACCCCGATGCTATTTTCGGGTTGCATCTCATGCCTGGTAATCCTGAAGGCACTCTTTTAACAAAAACCGGACCGCTGACTGCAAGTGCAACCGAATATCGCATCTATGTTGACGGAAAGTCTGCACATGTTGCCAATAAAGAAACTGGTGCAAGTGCTATAGGTTCGTTAAACAATACAGTTACCCACATTCAGCAGCTACAGAACTTTCATTTGAGTGGATTAAATCAGAACATTGTTCATATCGGAAAAATCCATGCTGGTGAGGCAATCAATACAGTTGCTTCTTCAGGTTACTTAGAAGGAACCATCCGAACATACGATATGGATGACCTAGCTATAGTTAAAGAGAAAATTGCAACTATCGTAAAAAGCAGTGATTTGCTGTTCACAACAGAGACACGTGTTGAATTTGCTGAAGGCTACCCCCCTGTTGTAAACGATGAAGTCCTTCTCCCTCTAGTATCTGCTAGTGCCGTACAATCAGGACTTGAGCTTATAATAAATGCAAAACCCTATTTGTTTGGTGAAGACTTTTCGTTTTACAGTAAAGTTGCACCAACTCATTTCGCCTTTTTAGGTGTGCAGAACGAAACCTTAGGCTACACAAGTGGTCTCCATACGTCATCGTTTAATTTCGATGAGAAAAATCTAATTAATGGAGTTCGGTATTTCGAGAACATCCTTGAAAAGTTTGGTGAAGTCTAATGACAGCAAAGCTGCAGATAAATCGAAAACGCCTGTATGAGCAAGCGCAGAGGATCAATAACGCTACCGATGTGCTCGTAGTTGTAAAAAACAATGCATACAATATTGGTCTCGATTTAGCTTTTGAAACCTTCTATGAGGCTGGTATTCGTTCCTTTGCTACTACTTCCTTAAATGAAGCCGTGCGTTTACGAAAGATGAGTAAGGAAATTTATATCTTTTTATTAAATCCTTCCACAAACTTTGGAACGCTTAGGGAATACAACATCGCGATGACGCTGCCTTCCCTGTCTTTCTATGAAAAATATAAAAATGACCTTCATGAAATAGAATTACATTTGGAATACAAAAACCTATTGAGACGATCCGGATTTGAACACGCAGAAGATATGATAAAAGTGCTTGAGGAGGGTTTGTTACGTGTTACTGGAATTTGGACACACTTCGCATATGCAGATGAAATTGATTCACCAGAATATGGGGTTGAAAAACAAAATTGGCTGAAGACTCTTGAAAAAATTCGTGCAACTGAATATGAGTTTCAGTTCATCCATGCTCAGAACAGTGCATCATACATGCGAGACGGATCCTTGCCTTACCACACGCATGCGCGCCTTGGTATCCTGTTATATGGCTCAAGGCCATACAATGAACTTCATCCTGAATCAGTACCTTCTGTTATTACGGTAAGTACAAACGTTATCCAGTTATTGGATCTCAAAAAAGGTGAAAGCTCAGGTTACTCCAGTGCATTCAAAGCAGAAAACGATTGTCGAATTGCTATTTGTGATATCGGCTATGGAGACGGTGTACTTAGAGCACGTGCCAAACACGACGTTATGATTAATGGAAAACGTTATCCGATTGGCGCGTTAATGATGAGTCACATGCTAATCACTGTTGACCATAACGTCAAAGCTGGTGACACTGTATATCTATATAATGATAGTTTGCGAGTTGATAATTATACGCATCTTGGGGTCGGCGCTAATTCCGAACAGATGAGTGCACTGAATCATAATTCGTTGATAAAGGAAATCATTGAATGACCTTGGTCAATTCTTTTACATTTTCATATTTTGCTTTATTACACTGAGCTACTGTATATGATGCAGCTCTCATCAACCTTTCAGTTAAAGGGCTCTTTATTGATATTTACCCCTTTCATTATCAGCAAATGAAATAATCAATCTATATCCTTTTACATTGATAACGATATAAACTATACTTTTATTTATCCTGTTTTCAGAAGAGTTAATTAGGTAGTAACATTAATAATATTACTATTTTTCTGAACACTAGTTATAAAGCGTGGTATTTGAAATCAACTACGTACTTTCTAAGGAGGTAGTCATAAGTGGCTCAAATCAAAAAGATAGGTTTACTCCCGCAAATTTTAATTGCTTTTGTTGCGGCTATTATTGCAGGAATTGTATTTGGATCCAGTATCTCAGTTGTTGAACCGTTAGGAACACTATTTTTACGTCTTATACAATTCATTATTGTTCCATTGATTTTATCTTCACTCGTTGTGGGTGTTGCTAGTACTGGAAGTATGAAAACACTTGGAAGAATTGGCGGAAAAACAATAGTATATTATTTAGTGACAACGCTAATTGCAGTGAGTATTGGCTTACTTGCCGGTTCGTTGTTTTCTCCTGGAACTGGAGTTGACATCTCTTCAGCTGGTGAAGCACCTGAAGCAAAAGATACAGGTGGTATAGTCGATATATTATTAAACATTATCCCGACCAACCCAATTGAGAGCCTATCAAGTGGAAATATTCTGCAAATCATCTTTTTTGCGCTTTTCCTTGGTGTAGGAATTACAATGGTTGGCGAGAAGGCTGACCCAGTCTATCGTTTCTTTGACGGACTTGCAGAAATTATGTACAAGATTACATGGGTTATTATGAAACTTATCCCTATTGGAATTTTTGGCTTATTAGCACCAATTATTGGGGAATACGGTCTATCCGTTTTACTCCCTTTAATAAAACTTGTCACGGTTGTAGCAATTGCTTGTATCGTGCATGCAGTTTTCACCTATTCAATTGCTGTCAAAACACTAGGAAAAATGAGTCCTTTGAAGT
This sequence comes from Virgibacillus sp. DJP39, assembly GCF_049310925.1. Classification (NCBI taxonomy): domain Bacteria; kingdom Bacillati; phylum Bacillota; class Bacilli; order Caryophanales; family Bacillaceae; genus Virgibacillus; species Virgibacillus sp. DJP39. Next base: position 20,745 of record NZ_JBMERP010000028.1, read on the forward strand.
TTTTCAAAGGAATTGCACCAGCTACCCTTGTAGCTTTCAGTACGCAAAGTAGTTCCGGAACATTACCTGTGACTATACAGAGTGCTGAAGATAATTTAGGTGTATCTAAAAGGATCTCCAGTTTTGTATTGCCATTAGGAGCAACAATTAATATGGATGGAACGTCATTATACCTAGGTGTTGCAACTCTTTTTACGGCACAGGCATATGGTGTTGAATTATCCTTCTCACAATTGCTGTTAGTTGTATTAATTGCAACTCTCGGTTCAATTGGAACTGCTGGCGTACCTGGCGCGGGTTTGGTTATGTTAATGTTAGTATTAACTACATTAAACTTACCACTTGAAGCAATTGCATTAATTGCCGGGGTTGATCGTTTCATGGACATGTTCCGAACAGCCACGAATGTTACTGGTGACGCAACAGGAGCTGTCGTTATAGACAGATCTGAAACAAAACAAGACTCTGGTACAAATGCAAACAAAGCAACAGGGTGACTGTAAAAAGTAACAATTACCATACTTTCTATATTACTAAAAAAAGTACAAATCGAATCTGGATTTGTACTTTTTTTCTACAAAACAATAGTAAAATTATTTTTCAAATTTCATATATGTTAAAATCAGTTTATCAGACATTTGAAACTAAAAAGCACTCATCTAAATAGGCAGAATACGTAGACTCCTGCTTAGAACAGCACGAGTCCGAAGACCCCGGAAGAAGCGTTCTTTGCTTCTGAGGAGACTGAGGCCGTGCCCGTGGAAAGCGAAGCATTCTGCCAGAACGGCGTCGAAAAAGTTTTCACTATGTCGCAGTTTGTATCAACTGCGAAGACTAAACTTACGAAATAACCTTTAAAAGAGAAAGGATTTTCCAATTGAAAAATAAAAAAAAGATATTTTTTTATATAGGAAATATACTCATTGGAATTATAACTTATTATGCTTACTTATATTTGTGGGTTCTTCTTAGCTGGGGAGAGCAATTTCTTCTTATATCACTGGAAACATTAATCAGTTTGCTCACAGGTGCTGTTTTTTTCCTTGCGTTTAACTACTTCCTGTTAAGAAAAGATCCAAAATCTAAAAAATACTGGTGGATAGGGCTTGGAGTTGTTCTTCTGTCTGTTACGATTATAGTATCAATTATTGAGTTGTCTTAGAAAACTTGGCTTATCTCCAAGCCTTAATGGCGAAAGCCTTAGTGGCGAAAGCCTTAGTTACAATTATGCAGTAAGAAAGGATTTATACTTTCTTACCTGCTTAAAAAAACAGATGTGAAAAGCGCCCAGATAAAATGCTGAGCGCTCGTGCAAGACAATTACTATTTTCTGACCTTTAATTCGAAATAAAACAACCATCTGGTCCACATACTAGCCCTTGATTTCGACGCTTTTCTTCTTCCTCTTTTTCATTTTTTAATTGTCCCTTTTGCCAATCAAAATCAATCTCTGTTCCAAATTTCTCTGGGAAACGAATATACCATCGTTGTTTACGTATCGTAAAGTTATCCGGATCCAGTAAAATTGCGTCATCCAGTTCTTTTAATGCTTCATCGTTTCTGTTTTGTTTTGTATATTCCATACCCAGTTTAAACTTTGTTTGTGCTAATTGGAGCTGTAAATCTGATTGGTCATTTCTCTTGTTTTCATCCTCAAATTCAACCTTTTCCACTTCTTTGCTGATTAGCTGCTCAACAGCTTTAACATGCTCAGGATTATCTACCTTAAATCCTTCTTTAATCATACGGATTGTTCCATTTTCATCGATAAAGATACCATTTGGAACAACCTTAAAGCGAAACATATTGACCAATGTATTATTTACATCGACCACAGTCGTAAAAGTTGTGCCTTTTATATGAGGTTTGACAACTTCTGCTCCCTGTCCATCAACAGCAACTGAAAGAATTTCAAATTTATTGTCCTTGTTTTGTTCGTATACTTTCTGCCAACCTGGCAGTTGTTCACGGCATCGTCACCAGGAAGCCCACATAAAGATTAGCGTATTTTTTCCACGATAATCGCTTATTGAAACTTTTCTTCCATTCACATCTTCAAGCTGAAGATCCTGTATTTCTTGGAATAACATATACATTCCTCCTATACTTATTTACCTATTAGACTTATTCTATAGTAGCTAGAAAAATCCCTACTTACATCCTTCAATTTCCAGAAAACCATTAACCACTGCTTCCATTTCGCCGTTGGTAACGGTGCGAAAATCTACAGATACACGGTTATTTTGAATTCGGGTCACAATAACAGGTGTACATGCCCTGAGTCTAGATGCAAGTTCCTGTGCGGAAAGACTATCATGCACAATAGTAGCGACATACGTCTGAAGCTCAACGCCTGGCATCGTCCCACCACCTATTTGCGACGTACTTCTTTCAATCTCAACCTGATAGGTATCTGCTTGTGATTTTATTTTTGCAGTAAATTCCTCAGTCTGTTGTTTGATATCCTCAAGTGACTTTGTAACATCCCTTACAGTTGGTAGTTTCAAACTAGCATTTTCACCTGTCAAATACGCTTTTAGTGTTTGCTCCAGTGCTGCGAATGTCAGTTTATCAACTCTTAATACTCTAGCCAGTTGATGCTTTTTTAATTTGTTGATGATGTCCTTTTTGCCGACAATAATTCCTGCCTGTGGGCCACCTAACAGCTTATCGCCACTGAAAGAGACGAGATCAATCCCTGAGTCAATTACCTCTTTGACAACCGGCTCATCACCAATGCCAAGTTTTTTAAAATCATAAAGAGCACCGCTTCCTAAGTCTTCGTAAAATACGATGTCCTGATGCTCTTGTTTTAGTTTGACCAGAGCATCTGTTTCAACTGTTTCTGTAAAGCCAATCGTCTTGAAATTACTTGTATGAACCTTCATAATCATGGCTGTCTCTTCACGAATAGCATTTTCATAATCATACAGATGTGTTTTATTAGTCGTCCCCACTTCTACTAAATGTGCACCACTTTCTTCCATAATAGAGGAAACTCGAAAAGATCCACCTATTTCCACTAATTGACCACGAGACACGATGACCTCTTTATCCTTAGTTAACGCACTTAATATGAGAAACACGGCTGCAGCATTATTATTCACAACCATTGCTGCTTCTGCACCAGTGGCTTCTTTTAACAAGTCTTCGATAATGTCATGACGCGATCCACGCTTACCTGCCTGAACCTGATACTCCAGGTTAGAATAGTTCTGTGCCACGCTTATGACGTGGGTAACTGCCTCTTCACTTAAACGAGAACGCCCAAGATTTGTATGAAGAACGGTACCTGTTCCATTAATAACACGTGTCAGACGATCCTTTTTCCATTCACTAACCTTCTTATTAACATTCCCAAAAATCATCTCAGAAAAACCCTGATCTGGATGCAGATTTGTTAAGCACCCACTTATCAGCTTTTCACGTAATTCACTAACCTCTTTTTGGATGAATTTCGTTAACTGATCATTCGTTAATGTGAATGATGCTTGAATTTCTTCAAAGCGTTTTTCCTTCTGCAATTCATGAACTGGTGGAAGCTTTCGCAAATACTCTTTCATCTATAGTCCTCCATCATTAAACACATGCGTTAACCACTGCAGATATCGAGGTATTACCCCTCCATTCGCTTGATGATTTGATCAACGGCAGGATAGTTTCTGGTTTTAAGTTTTGAATATATCTTTTCCCCATTTACTGTGATTTCAAACGCCCCTCCTGAACTGGGAACCAGATCTAGAGAAGTAATATTGGAGCGAAAATGATTAAACAATTGTTCCGCAAAACTTGCGGCTTTAGGAGCATAGTTTCACTGCATACAAAATTCAATGGTAATCTCATAGTCCATAATTAATCCCTCCCTCAATTTCCACTTAATAAGCACGTTTAAAAAGTATTGTTGCTTTTTACCATTCGCAGTTGATTAAAATTGCGACGTAGTGAAAATTCTTTTGACGACGCCGTTCCGGCAGAATACTTCACTTTCCACGTGCACGGACTCAGTCTCCTCAGAAGCAAAGAATGCTTCTTCCGGGGTTTTCAGACTCGCGCTGTTCCCGTAGGAGTCTTCGTATTCTGCCTTCACTTTAAGAATGTCTTATTGTCGAAAGAAAAATTCGCATGAATTCCGTGTTTTCATGTGACTTCTTCTCCTTTGAACAGAGAGCTATCAAAGCTGCGGAAAAATGCGAAACTCCAGTGGGAAAGGAACAGTCTGAAGACCCCGCTGTGAGCGGTTTTTGCTCCCAGGAGGCTGAAGCGCTCCCCACGGAAAGCGAGTGTTTTTCCGCAGCGTTGGCTCAGCACCAGTCCAATAAATGGTGATAGGAAATATACATAGCAGTTAGCTGTTACGTCGCAGTATACGGTAACTTACTAGTAATAGACTCTATACGCTAGTCCATTTACGTTTGTCATCTATTCGATTTGTCAATTTTAATTCATCCAGCAATTCTAAAAATGGAATCAAATATTTTCGTGAAACATTTAAAGCTTCTTTTGCCTCTTTAAGTCCAAATGTATGGTCTGTTTGTTTCTGCAGAGTAGAAACTGCCTGTTCAACAGCCGTATGGTGGATAAGCATATCATCGGATATCCAGTAAGCTTGTTTGGTATGGGCGAGATAAAAAGCCAGTTCCGAACTATCGTTATTCGAAATAGGGGTGCCCTTAACGTATTCCTCCCATTTCTTAACCGCAATACCATCCTGCTTTACACCAGCAATAATCCCCTCCATCCTCACTTTCCATTGCTTGGGAAGGTGTGGCTGGAATGACACTAAAGCAACAAACTGTTCTACTTTTTTAAGTTCTTCACGGTCATAAAACGTACTCAAGCTAAATTCAACAAATGATTGTGGATATATTTCGCTGAATGATTGAACTAGTTCCGCCTTACTGATTCCAAATCTCATGGGATATGTTTCATGATAGCTTTTAAGCTTTGCTGTAATTTCAGCTTTCAACCTTGTAAACGTTTTTACTAAGCTGTATCTTTGTCTGGAAACCTCGATGAGATATCCCTCTTCCACTGCCTTTTTGATAGTATCCTTAACCACTGGTTCATCAAGTGAGGTATATTTTATAATCGCTTTTATATCTAACAACGTGTATTTAGTTAATACGTCTGCAATTAAATCTTCCGGTGTGCCTTCCATTTTATTACGCAACATTTCAATCGTTTCAGAACCAAAACGATACTTTTGGCCTTTTGGTTGAATTACCAAACCTCCTCCTATGGTTTCCACAGGGCTCGGCCTTCTTAAAATGAATCGATCACCCCGTCTGACCACAACCTCGTCATCTAACCTAATTTGGCATAACACTTCTTTATTCGTCTGCTCCAATTCATTTCGATCAAAAAGAACAATTTTGCCCATTACTTCTGATGTACCAACGTGAATCTTTACAGGCGAACGCTGCTTAATTGGCGTGAATTGATCGCTTATTACTTTTAATGCAACATCAATGGTATCCGTTACTAAAAAGTGGTCTGAAGCTACGAGTACATCTCCTCTACTTACTTCTTCCTTACTTACTCCGCCCAAATTTATCGCTGTCCGTTGACCCGCTCTGGCCTGATCCTGGTCCTCATGATGGACTTGAATTTGTCTCACTTTCACTCTGTTTCCTTCTGGAAGAATTCGTAACTGAGACCCTTTTTGAACGATACCCTCGTATATGGTGCCTCTGACAATTGTTCCCTGTCCCTGCACAGTAAAGACTTGATCAATTGGTAAGCGGAACGAGCCAAAAGCATCGCGGAACGCGACCTTTTTTAATGCGCTAAAAATTGTCTGTTTCAGCTTTTCTATTCCATTACCAGATAGACTGTCAACATATACATAAGGAGCATCATGAAAGATTGTTCCCTCTAACCCATCCTTAATATCTTCTGTTACAATATCCAACATCTCTTCATCAACACGATCTTTCTTTGTTATGGCAACGATACAATGTTCGACACCTAAAAACTGTAATATTTCTAAGTGTTCTTTCGTCTGTGGCATAACCCCTTCATCTGCAGCAATCACTAAGACTACCAAATCAATACCGGCTACTCCTGCAATCATTTTACGTATAAACCGTTCATGCCCAGGTACATCAATAATTGATACATGCACGCCATCTTCAGTTTGTAATGGTGCATAACCAAGTTCTATGGAAATACTTCTCGCTTTTTCTTCCTTTAACCGATCTGTATCCACGTCTGTTAGTGCTTTTGTTAATGTTGTTTTACCGTGGTCAATATGCCCTGCCATACCTATCGTAAAATATGTATCGTCCATTCTCACCACACGCCTTCATTCTTATATAGTAATACTTTCACTTTAATCTTCCATAGCAGTTATTTCAAGAATGATGATTTTTTTTGACACTACTAGTATCGGAAGAGTCCTCTGTTGCTTAAGCAAGCACACGGCTTGCGCTTACTTAAGATTCGTTATACTATTATACAAGCTTGGTTATATTAATATTACCTAGGTTCAGATGGGGTTGGATGGGTGACTGGTGTCCTCCTGGGTCTTCAAAACCCTGAGGGGCCTGCGTGTCAGGCTCGGTGGGTTCGATTCCCACACAGTCCCGCCATACATATAGTTTCCAATAGAAAGTAATCTACTAAAAAAGCAAGTTAGGAGACAAACTAACTTGCTTTTATATATAGAATAATAAAGGATTGATTTAATGAAAATTGTACTAGCATCACCAAATTTTCACCAGCCACGTGGAAATACTGTAACAGTTCAAAGAATCGCAAATAATTTAACTGAATTTGGTGTTGAAGTGGAAATTATTTCAACTACTGAAAGTGCTCAGAAACCCTTCCCAGTTTCAGACCTTGTACATGGGTTCCATGCTTATCGTTTCTACACATTTATGCAGCGTTTAGGTGCGAACTTTGATCCATATGTAATAACTTTAACAGGAACAGACCTAAATCATGATCTTTTTGATAAGGAAAGACGAAATGACGTTCTAGCATGTTTAACCAACGCTAAAGCTATCCATGTATTTGATAACAAAGCAAAACAAACCTTAATTAATGAAATACCCAAGTTACAGGATAAAATTTTTACAATTGCGCAAGGAAGCAGTATTTTTCCTGAAAGTAATTCCACAAATAAAAAAGAAAAAGATACCTTCTTATTTGTATTACCAGCTGGAATAAGAAAAGTAAAAAATCTCCCAGCTGCAATAGACATGCTTCGTGACCTTCACGAAAAGGTCCCGCAAGTTAGACTTTGGATTGTTGGGCCCGTTCTTGAAGAAGAGGAAGGATGCGCTATTAAAGAACTTGCAGAAAAACATAAAGATTGGCTAGACTACCTTGGTCAACTGCCCCATCTGGAAATGGGATCTATTTACGAACAGGCTGATGTTGTCCTCAACACATCCCATGCAGAAGGACAACCTTCTACTATTATAGAAGCGATGAGTTATGGTATACCTGTATTAGTATCTAATATACTAGGAAATAGCAGCATCGTTTCTCATGAAAAAAACGGATTTCTATACAGTGATCGAAACGAATTCCTTGCTTATGCTGAGACAATAATGAATAATTATTATGAAATAAAACAAACGATTGGCCAGTCAGCTAAACAATATATTGCCAGGAACCATTCGGCTGATGAAGAAGCAGAAACTTTGCTTAAAATTTATAGTAATATTCTGCACTAAAAGAATTTATTTTTATGAGTTACGAAAGGAGACCGAGTGAAATGTCTAGAGAAGAAATTAAATTAACATCTTTATCAAGCAAAGGTGGTTGAGGATGCAAAATTGGTCCTGAAGACCTGGCGCAGGTTCTGCGTCACTTACCAAAATCTGTAGATGATCCAAATTTGCTAGTTGGCTTAGACACATCAGATGATGCAGGTGTCTACAAAATCACCGATGACATAGCACTCGTCCAAACTTTGGATTATTTCACTCCTATCGTTGACGATCCTTATATGTTTGGTCAAATTGGAGCAGCAAATGCATTGAGTGATGTGTATGCCATGGGTGGTAAACCAATTACCGTTATGAACATCGTTGGCTTCCCGATTGATACACTTGATAAAAGCATTCTGGCAGACATCCTATTGGGAGCTTCTGATAAAGTCAAAGAATCAGGGGCTGTTCTAGTCGGCGGACATTCGATTGATGACCAGGAACCTAAGTTCGGACTATCTGTAACTGGTACAATCCATCCAGACCGAATCAGGTCTAACGCAGGTGCAAAGCCTGGCGATCGACTAATTTTGACAAAACCGATTGGAGTTGGGATTTTAACAACTGCAATTAAGAATGATCTTCTTAATAAAGAAGAAATAGACGAATTAATGAACGTCATGGCGACACTAAATAAAAGTGCAGCCGAAACAATGGAGAATTACAATGTCAATGCTTGTACAGACGTTACTGGGTTTGGACTCCTTGGTCATACCCTGGAAATAGCTAAGGGAAGCAATGTCGGTATCACGATATCAAATAAGGATGTTCCAGTTCTTTCAAAAACAAAAGAATTAGCAGAACAAAACATTATTCCCGGTGGCTCCCGTAAGAATCACAAATGGCTTTCAGGAAATATTGAATATGACCAGAACATTAGTGAGGTAGAACAGCTAATACTCTGTGATGCTGTTACATCTGGAGGGTTACTCATTTCATTGCCCGAAGCTGAAGCAGCGTCACTGCAACAAAAACTGCGTGAAAACAATGTACAATCAGCAATTATTGGTCACGTCACTGGAGAGAATTCAGGTAGAATTACTGTAATCTAAAAAATGAGGACTCGATTCGGGTCCTTATTTTATGATTTGAAAACATATAAAGCGAGGTACATAAAATGAAAAAATGGATTATTATAGTTGTCTCAATCAGTTTAGCCCTTTTTCTAACGGCGTGTGGTGGGGACACAAAAACGGAAAGCTCAGATAAAGAAGCAATGAATGAAAAAGACGCTTTTACAATCGGTGTAATTCCTGTTCAAACAAAAGGTGCAATGAAAGAAGCAATGGATAAGCTGCAGTCTCTTCTCAGTGAAAAGTTAGATCGGGAAGTTTTGATTGAAGTCTTCCCAGATTATAACGGCGTCGTTGAAGCAATGAATTACGACAAGATCGATATGGCCTACCTTGGACCATTAACATACGTTATTGCCCACGAAAAAAGCGGGGCGAAAGCAATCATAACACAGCTTGTCGACGGGGAACCATTTTATCATTCCTATATTATTACGCAAAATGATAGTGAATGGGAATCATTAGACGATTTACTTAAAAATCCAGAAACAATTGATTTTGCCTTTGGGGATATAAATTCTACTTCAGGATCTCTTATCCCGTCTATTGAGTTAGAGAATCATGGCGTTTATAAGTCGACAGAAAATCATAAGTTTAATTCCATACGTCATACTGGTTCACACAATGCGACAGCACTGACCGTTCAAAACGGAGATGTTGATGCAGGTGCAATTGATAGTGCAATATACAATCAATTAATCGACTCCGGTATAATCGATGAGAAAAAAGTAAAAATCATTTGGAAATCTGATAAACTTTTCCAATACCCATGGGCAGTTCATAAAAATACTGACAAAGAAACTATCAAAGATCTAAAAGAGGCATTTCTGGCAATTGAGGATCAAGTGATACTGGATGCTTTTGGTGCAAGTGGATTCACAGAAGCAAGCAACGAAGATTATGAAAGTATACGAAAAGCAGCAATAAAACAGGGAATCATTAAAGAGTAGGATTGATCATAATGTGGTTTAAAAGAAGAAATATTTTTACCTTCGTTCTATTAGCCCTATCAGTTTATATCAGCATGAGGCTAACAGAATTCGATTTGACAAAATTCAAAGACTTCCGAAATATGATTGATTTTCTATCACAATGGTTTCCAATGGACTTCTCTGGAATTCAAGGCTTATTGTATGATGCTGTTGAGACATTAGGGATGGCATTTTTAGGCAGCTTTTTTGGACTGATCATTGGACTTCCAATCAGCTTTCTTGCTGCTCGAAATACAGCACCTTTTAAGTTTCTGTTTCACATCACCCGAGTAGTTCTTAGTTTTGTTCGATCCATTCCGGAAATAGTTTTTGGGTTAATCTTGCTAACTACACTCGGTCTCGGTCCGTTTCCTGCTGTTCTGGCAATTATGTTTCATAATATAGGTGTACTGGGAAAATTAATATCCGAGCTTGTAGAATCGGCTGATCCCGGACCTCAGGAAGCGATGAAAGCAGTTGGTGCGAAAAATTGGGTCGCTAATCTATTTAGTATTTTGCCGCAAATCTGGCCAAATGTTCTTTCTCACTATTTTTATCGATTTGAAGTGGCGATCCGAACATCACTTATTTTGGGTTTCATTGGTGGTGGCGGGATTGGTCAGCGACTATTTAATGATTTTAAAATCTTTCAGTATTCCTCCGTTTCACTCGATGTGTTAATCATTATGATAATGGTTATAATTGTTGACTTTATGGGCAGCCATGCGCGAAACAAAATCATATAAGCGGATAAAGGTGGTCAGGCAGATGATTGACATGAAGAATATGGCAGTACACTATTCAGGTACTGAACTGGAGGCTCTCTCTAACATTAACTTATCCTTTAAACAGGGAGAATTTATCTGTATCTTAGGAAAAAGTGGTGCAGGTAAATCAACATTCATTCGCTGCTTAAATGGTCTGCAAAAGCCGACAAAAGGTGAAATTCATCTAGATAGCCATCCAATAACCAATCTTAAAGGAGAGGCACTACGAAAGACAAGACGTGAAATGGGAATGATTTTTCAACACTTTAATCTAATTCCACGATTAAGTGTGTTACAAAATGTTCTAACCGGAACGTTCGGTTATCGTTCCTCTTTTAAAAATATGATTGGATGGTTTAAAGCTGATGAATTAGACCAGGCGAAACGAGTTATTGCTGATATGGGACTCTCCCAAATGGTAGATCGTAAAGTTGAAAATTTAAGTGGTGGCCAAAAACAACGAGTAGGTATTGCTCGTGCGTTGGTACAAAAGCCCAGAGTCTTACTTGGAGATGAACCTGTTTCTAGTCTAGATCCTGGGACCGCTAATCATATTTTTGTACTGCTAAAAGAAATCCATGAACGCCTTGGTTTACTTACCGTTATTAATGTCCATGATGTAGAACTTGCGAAGCGCTATGCCACTCGTATTATTGCCTTAAAAAATGGTGAAATTATCTTTGATGACAAACCAGAGAATTTCACTGGTGAAGCATACCATAATACGTATGAGTCTAAGCCTCAACATTCGTTTAGTACTTAGAGATATTAAAGGAGTGACTACAATGATTAAAAGTCCTTGAGTGGTTGACCAAACAAGAGTCGTGTACGGCTCTTCTAACCCAACTATTATCACTTCCATTCCCAGTTCCAGTGAGAAGTCCGTCGTTCTTACCTTTGATGATGGACCCAGCAGAATTTTACCGGAGATACTTGATGTCCTGAAAAAGGAAAATATTCCAGCTGTCTTTTTTTGGCAAACACGTCTCCTGCACGATAAAAGACCCTGGAAAAGAGTGCTAGAAGAGGGACATTTGATTGGAACACATACAACAAAACATGTGAATTTGACTAAACTTCCCTACCATAAACAATACAAGGATATTAAAAGTAGTATAGAAAAGATCCAAGAAATAACTGGTACTGAAGTAAAATATTTTCGACCGCCATTTGGCCAGTTCAACAACGATACAATTAAGGCAGCTAAGGAATTACATGTAACACCTGTTATGTGGAGAATCGCTTCAATTGACTGGGAGCTTAAAAACAACCCCCAGCAAATCATAACAAATGTTCTTGAGAACTTGGTAGGCGGCTCAATTATCCTTCTTCACGAATTACAGCAGACTTTAGAAATGCTCCCAGAGTTAATCAAAGCAATTCAAGAAAAAGGCTATCACTTTAAATTGCTGTGAAAATCAAAAAAGGTGTCCATAAATTGGGAGTCTACGATACGTAGTACCCACTTATGGACACCTTTATTGTTCTTATCTAGCTCAGTTCCTGGCAACTCGAAACATAAGCACGTCGTTTGTCGACATAACCTGTATTGACCGCCCTACTTGTAACTTGTCCTATCTTTCAGGGCGGTGCATATTGTTATTTATGACAAAGCGAATTCTTTCACTGGCTCTTCTGACATAAAACCAATTGAGCGTTCTACTTCTTCTCCGTCTTTGATTAGAACTAAGGTTGGAATACTCTGTACCCCAAACTCTTGAGCTAAATCCGATGATTTATCAACATCTACATAATAAAAATCAACCGTATCAAGCTCTTCAGCTACGCTTGAGACCACCGGCCCCAATTGACGACAGCCTGGTCACCAATCAGCCCCGAATTCCAGAACAAATGGTTTACTGTCATTTTTAATAAGATCATTGTATTCTTGTAAATTAATACTTTTAGTCACTTTTAAAACCTCCTGATTCTAAGTTTCTTTATATATTTCCTTATTATTTTATTATTTATCCCACTGTACTTCAAATTTCATGTTTTTAAACTTTTATACACCATTTGTTCGTTTACATAATTACTGTTCTTTGAGTAAAAACTAACTTGAAAAATTTATTAGGGGGTTATTTTATATGGCTAAATCACAAAAGGAACCACTCCATTCAGGGGAGGTTTTTAATCTCTGGTCATATTTGTATGATACAAAATCAACGTTAGTTACATTGCAAATTTTAACTAACCATACTGGTGATAAGGATTTAAAAGCTTTTCTGGAGGATGTTACAGAAAACAGCTTCACGCAAGAGGAACAACAGGTTGAAGCTATCCTAAAGGAAGCAGGAATTAGACTCCCACCTGCCCCTCCAGATCGTCCAAATGTTGAATTACAAGATATACCAGCCGGGGCTCGTTTTAACGATGCTGAAATTGTTAAACTTATTCAAAAAGAGTTAATTGCAGGCAGAATATTATGTAGTTATATAATGGGGATCTCTATCCGAGAAGATATCGGGACAATGTTTGAAGAGTTTCACACACAAAGAGCCGAGTATGAAAGTAAGCTTTTAAAATTAACAAAAGAAAAAGGCTGGATAGCATCCCCGCCAACTAATGTTAAATAAAATATGAATGCTTCAGGAGTGAGAATAAGTGGCATCTAAAGGTAAAGGCATGATAATTGCCGCAATAGGGTCAATTCCCTTGATCATGACTTTAGGAAATTCTATGTTAATCCCCATTCTTCCAGCTATGAAATCTGATTTAGGTCTATCTCAAATGAAAGTTAGTCTTGTTATAACTGTTTTTTCCATAGCTGGAGCTATTTTTATCCCATTCGTTGGATACCTTTCAGACCGCTTTTCAAGGAAGATCATAATTCTGCCTTCCCTTATCCTTTTTGGGCTTGGTGGACTTCTAGCAGGGTTTGGAGCAAATTTCCCTAGTCCATATACATGGATATTAATTGGACGGGTCTTACAAGGAATTGGAGCTGCTGGGACTGCTCCGATAGCGATGGCATTAACTGGGGATTTGTTCAAAGGGGGTGAACAAAGTCGGGTTCTCGGTATTTTTGAAGCATCAAATGGACTCGGTAAGGTTGTATCACCCATATTGGGGTCACTATTAGGTTTATTGGTTTGGTATTCTGTATTTTTTGCATTTCCAGCAATTTGTTTAGTTTCTATTTTGTTGGTTTGGATTTTTGTAAAGGAAAAAAGTAATCGACAAGCCCCACCTCCTTTTCGTAAATATGTAAGAGGTCTATTAGGAGTATTTAAGCATGAAGGAAGATGGCTTTTCACTACTTACCTTGCTGGAGGAACCTGCTTATTCACTCTTTTTGGAATTTTATTCTTCCTGTCGGATATCTTGGAAAAAGAATATAAAATAGATGGTGTAAAAAAGGGGCTGATTTTAGCAATCCCTCTAATTGTAATGGTAACAACGTCCTACTTAACTGGAAGCAGAATAGGCAAAAATCTTGAAAAGATGAAAAAGTTAGCAATAATTGGTTTTGCTTTAATGACACTGTCCTACAGCTCGCTGATATTTTTTGAAAAACTCATCCCTTTCTTATCGGTACTTGCTATCAGCAGTGTTGGTGCTGGCCTTATTCTGCCATGTGTAAACAGTATTATAACTGGAGCGGTTAGTAAAGAACGAAGAGGTTTTGTTACGTCTTTATATGGATCTGTCAGATTTCTCGGAGTTGCAGCGGGGCCTCCAATTTTCTCTCGTCTTATGGAATGGTCAACAAATGGCATGTTCCTATCGCTCGCCATTTTTACGCTTATCGTAGGACTACTTGTTTTACTGTTGATTCGTGTTAAGGGTAAAGATGGTAAAGAAAATACAAACACTGCTGTAAGGTACAGTTATATGTAAGTAGAATGGATTAAAAAGATCAAGTTTTTTTACGCCAGCTGAGTTTGTATGAGGGAATGAATTCAATACGGCAGATGAAATCAACTACAGTAGTAGAAATCCATTGGCTTATCAGAGCCAACAAAATAATTTCCCAGCTAATAACTGCAGCTGTGACGACAAAGATAAGTGAATTAAGTATGAACAATGGCTTACCTGGAAGAATATTACGACCATTTGAAATTATGATAGCAATAACACCGAATCCGCCGTTGGAAACACCCTGTCGCATAAGAATACCTATTCCGATTCCAAGGAGAATTGAGCCAACAACAAGATCTATGTACAAATTTCGATTCGTTACTGATAAGTTTGCCTGGAAGAAATCTACGGATAAAGATGTCATCGTTATTCCAGCAAATGTCCAAACCGCAAAACGTTTACCAAGTATTTTAACTCCAAACAGGAGCATAACTGAATTTACAATCCAGAGTGCAGGTCCCATACCAATCTCCAACCAATAGTGCAGCAATATCGCGATACCACCTGCGCCCCCTGAGGGTATGGACTGAGGAAATAAAAACAAACCCATTCCTAATCCCTGCATCGCACCACCAAATAATACTAGTCCATTTTTCATTATGAATTGATTCACTTAAAATTCCTCCTGAGGGAACGAATTGTATTGGACAACTCCTTCTATCTTATTCAAGTGATTCATAATAATGATTGTGAAACATTCCTTGATATATGCAATACACGACAAATAAAGTGAAGAATACATTCGTGTATTCTTCACTTTATTACGTTATTTTTACACTTAATATTTGTTAGTAAACCATTTCACCATCATGGTAAAATTTAAATTCCAATAAGTTATTGGCAGGATCTACTAAAAAAAATGTCATATGTTCTTCTTGTTTTCCTTCAAATCTTACCATTGGCTTCTTAAAAAAAGGAAGATCTTCGGCAATCGCAAATTCCAGTGCCTCATTGTATTCTTCCTTTTCTAAAAACGTAATACCGTAATGGCGTGGATACATTTTAGGATTTTCATCTACACTATTTGGACTCAAATGACATACAACCTGGTCACCGTAAAAGTCAAAAGTAGCACGGTCATCATACCTTCTGGCAAGCTTGCAACCCAATTTTTCATAAAATTCAACCGTTTCGTCCAATTCCTTACATGGTATCGCTAAATGAAATACTTTATTAACTTCTCTCATTCTATTATTCCTCCCTACTTATGTCCCGAAGAGATGAAACGTATCAGACCGCAATCCTAAACGCAACGTCTCTAATGAAATAACATCTAACATAGCTATATTGGCAAGGTTTACATTTGGTCCAACCTGTTCAATAAAAAACGTTTGCATCTGTTTATTTGGTGCTTCAAAAATTAGTTTATCAAGTGAAATACCAGAATCAATAATCTGATCAAAAATATCCATTCTAATAGCACCGTCTTCACTACATATACCACTTGAACCACTTTCTCTTGCTTCTGTAATTACTTTTGCAGCACCAGCCTCTAAATCTTCGTGTATATTCTCTAGCCATTCTGCAGAATCCTGGTCATTCGCTTTATCTGCGTCCTTGTCTCCAACCTCACTAAAGACTGTAAATTCACGGGAAAAGTCGGCAACAAAACCCGCTTTTTCATGATTAGATAGTGCTACAGTCCCATTTGAAATTTCAACATAACTGCACTTATACTTTTTACAATAATTATAAAACTCATCAATTTTGTCCTGATTTAAAAACTTTTCAAACAAAGTACCTCCGAAAAAAAAATCCACCCCGTGTTCAGTTAAGTAGTCTATTTTCTGTTCCAAAGAATCAGTAACCAGTGATGTCCCCCATCCAAATTTAACCAAATCAATGTAAGCATTAGAGCTCTTGATTGTGTCTAAAAATAAGTTCAAAGGCGCTCCATTATCAATTAAAATAGTTAAACCTTTTTCTCTCGGTTTTACTTCTCTTTTTGGCAGAATCAATCCTGTTTCTGTCATATGTTAACCCTCTCAATCATTGGTAATCTGTTCTTTTGGCTAACTTTCATTACAAAGCCTGAATCAAATTCCTTTATACAGGTAAAAATATCCTCCCGCATAAACCCAATATTCTCTTCGTTAAAAAATTTTTCTGCGACATGCGAACATTTGATTCTGTTTATAACTTCATCAGCCAATATAGAATTTGACCCTTCTAAAATGCTTTTTATATATTCAGCACAGGCAAGATCATCGTCTCCACTTGGATGAGAAGCAATGATATTTACAGTCATTTGCTTATTGTTGTTTAGACTATCTCTAACATACTCCGCTGTTTTTCTGGCATTAGTAAAGCCTGTAACATATAAGTGCTCGGATGCTAAACAGTTAAGCGTTGCTTTTACACCGTTTGTAGTCTTTTGTACGAGCGTTTTCCCAACTAGAAACTCCTTTTGAATACGGAATGGAGAGTTGTCTAAATCGAATCCCTTAACTGCCAAACCATTTACTTCACCTGCCAACAGAAAATCAGGGTTTTCCTGTTTGATTTTTATTGCCTGTTGTACTGAATCAGCCAGAAAAATTCTATTTGCCCCACCTAAGAAAGCAACATTAGAAACTGTAAAGGCCCGAATAACATCAATGACAATTGTAATAGTTGCAGGTATAGACGGGGTTTCACTCCCTTGAAATATATTAATCTGCACCTGGGATTCCCCCTAACTCATACAAAAGTATATTCGCCTAGGCTTTAAGCGTTCCAAATTTGACAAATCAAATTAAGGAAACAAAAATAGGCTAGTTTTCCTTTAACAATCCATATTCCCATTGAATACATTGACTTAAAGGCAGAAGCCTATTTCATTGTTTCTTCTATAGAAAGAATAAAATCAAAAAAATGTAAAAAGGCGATGAAAGTTATGGAGAACAAATTAACTTATGATAACTGGAACGACAAAGTTATAGATAAGCTGAACAATGAATTATCTGATTTCATGAATGTAATTAAGTGGGCCTTCAAGTTATATGATGACAAAATTATATATGCTTGCAGCTTTGGCGCAGAAGGAGTAGTTCTGACTGATCTCATCGCTAAGGTTAATCCACAGGCAACAGTAGTCTTTTTGGACACTAATTTACATTTTAAAGAAACCTATTCTTTAATCGAGAACATTAAAGAAAAATATCCTAAACTTCGTATTAAGCTTGTTGAACCATCATTGACTTTAGAAGAACAAGCAGCTAAACATGGCGATAGACTTTGGGAGAGTAATCCCAACACGTGCTGTAGTATTAGAAAGATCCAACCATTACAAAAAGAGTTATCCAATGTAGATGCATGGTTTTCTGGTTTAAGAAGGGAACAATCAATCGATAGGAAACAAACACAATACATTAACAAGGACAATAAGTTCAAAAGAATCAAGGTTTGCCCTCTGATACATTGGACATGGGATGACATCTGGTCTTACATTCAGTTAAATAATTTGCCTTACAATGAGCTACATGACAGGAGTTACCCGAGTATCGGCTGTACAATGTGTACCCTTCCAGTGGAAGCCAAAGCCGATGCACGATCTGGCAGATGGTCAAATTTCGAAAAAAAAGAGTGTGGGCTGCACCAAACAAAGTAGGGGCTGTTAACATTGATAACAACAATACTCTTATTTACTGTTTCTTGCTTCTTTGCAATCAATATTGGAGCAAGTGGTGCAGCAGCTTCGATGGGAATTGCATATGGATCCAGCGCTTTGAAACACAGAAAGATTGCATTGTTGATTTGTGCATTAGGTGTCTTTCTAGGAGCAGTAGTTGGCGGAGGCGAAGTTGTAAAGACACTTGGTTCAGAAATCATACCTGAAACCGTTATCTCCATAAACATTGCACTTATTATCCTTGCTTCGGCTTCTATATCCTTATTTCTGGCGAATCTTAACGGAATTCCTTTATCAACCAGCGAGGTTACAGTGGGATCTATTGTAGGTGTAGGAATTGCCTTTCAAGTGCTAATCGTGGACACTTTGCTGATAATTATCATGTACTGGATTTTTGTCCCCTTCGTTGCTTTTTTATTAGCCTATGTAACGAATAAAGTTATTAGAGTCGTAGAAAGAAAGTCACCATTTCTCTCTCGTGGCAAATGGCCGAAGCTTCTCGCTGCGCTAGTTATTATAACAGGTTTTTTCGAAGCATTTTCAGCAGGGATGAATAATGTAGCCAATTCAGTGGGCCCTGTCGTAGCTGCTGGGCTAATTACGATAAACCAGAGAACGATAATAGGTGGATTATTCGTTGCTTTGGGTGCACTTTTCTTTGGTGGAAATGTACTAGAGACAAACGGCAAGAGAATTACAAATCTGAATTTACTACAAGGGGGAGCGGTCTCTGGGATTGGTGCCTCCTTAGTAATTATCGCCTCCCTCTTTGGTATTCCGGTACCACATACCCAAGTTACAACATGCAGTATCTTAGGTGTTGGGGCATCAGATATGGGAAGAGAGATCTGGAAAAAGGCGATCATTGCTAAACTAGCAAAAACCTGGGTAATTTCACCACTATTATCACTCGTGATTTCGTATAACCTAGTAAAAATATTTGTAGGATTTGATTTTACAGGTGTTGGAATACTGTTTATTCTAATTGCCATTGTTTACGCATTAAATTTATGGCAACCCAGCAAGAAAACAGTACCACTATATAAGGAAAAGGTAAGTATTATCAAAAAAGTAGGAGGAAATTGACATGATTGAACCCCACGGCGGTTTACTTGTAAATAGAGTCAATACAAATTACGACGTTGATTTTGAAAACGAAGTCGTTCATTTAGATCAAACCGCCTTAAGTGATTTAGAATTACTAGCGAACGGTGCATTTAGTCCATTAACTGGATTCCTATGCCAAATAGACTATGAATCTGTTATTCAATCAACGAGGCTTGCCAGCGGACTTCCATGGAGTATTCCAATTACATTACCCGTCAACACAGCAAAAGCAGACAAAATTGAAATTGGAGATTCTGTCAATTTAATGTATAACGACATGGTTTATGGTGTGATTTCGGTTAAGGACATCTATGTTCCAGATAAGACCTTAGAAGCAGAACTAGTTTATCAAACTACTGATCCGCAACACCCTGGTGTCATGAATTTATTAGAACGCCCTAACACTTATATTGGAGGTCCTATCACGTTAGTTGCCTATCCAAAGAAAAGTAAGTTTCGTGAATATTATTTAGATCCTGCTGAAACCAGAAACCAATTCGCTAAGCTTGGTTGGAAAACGGTTGTTGGATTTCAAACACGTAATCCAGTGCACCGAGCCCACGAGTACATTCAAAAATCAGCATTAGAAACTGTAGATGGATTGTTTCTTCATCCTCTTGTCGGTGAGACTAAATCAGATGACATACCCAGTGATTTAAGAATGGAATGTTACCATACCTTACTTGAAAATTATTACCCGAAACAACGTGTGTTTTTAGCCGTATTTCCAGCCGCTATGAGATATGCAGGTCCTAGGGAGGCTATCTTTCATGCACTGGTCAGAAAAAATTACGGGTGTACTCATTTTATAATCGGGCGTGATCATGCCGGTGTTGGCGATTATTATGGAAGCTATGATTCTCAAAAGACTTTCCAGAACTTTACCGAAGATGAAATCGGGATAAAAATAGTTTGCTTTGAAAACAGTTTTTATTGCAAAAAATGTGTAAGTATGGCAACAGCAAAAACATGTCCACACAACTCGAACTATCATATTTCCTTATCTGGTACTAAAGTGAGGGCAATGCTTAGTGAGGGGAAAATGCCTCCAGAACAATTTAGCCGTCCAGAAGTAGCAAGTAAACTCATTGAAGGAATGTCAAAAAAAGTTATTGAAACGAGGTAATAATTATGATCCAGCAAAATCTTGTCTGGCACCCACCTGCCATAACAAAGGTGGATAGGCAAAAGCTAAATAAACACAAAAGCTGTGCACTTTGGTTTACAGGGTTTTCCGGTTCAGGTAAATCAACACTGGCTAATCAGTTAGATTGTGAGCTGTACTCATTAGGGGTTAAAAGCTATGTACTTGATGGCGATAATGTTAGGAAAGGATTAAACAATGATTTAGGATTCAGCCCTGAAGACCGGGTAGAGAATATACGAAGAGTAGGTGAACTAGCAAAGCTTTTTGTTGATAGTGGCCAAATTGTTATTACGGCATTCATCTCTCCATATCGTAAAGATCGTAACCAGGTTAGAAGTAACTTTGAACAGGAAGAATTTATGGAAATATTTATTGAATGCCCTTTAGATGTGTGTGTGAGTCGAGATCCTAAAGGTCTGTACCAAAAAGCAAGAAATAACGAAATTCGTGATTTTACTGGGATTGACTCACCATATGAACCTCCTGTAAACCCTGATTTAACAATAAATACAGAAGAATATACTGTAAAAGATGCTGTTCAGACAATAGTTACACATCTGCGAAATAAAGGGATCATAGATATATAAAATTTATTTTTTAGAATACCCCATCTCGTTTAAAGTGGGGTATTCTTATATGGAAATGTGATAAAAAACCCACAAGCTATTGATATGGTATGGATTTTTAAGTGTATACAAGTATATTTAAGCAAGACCTCCGCATGAAATAGGTTCTTCACCCTAATCCGAAATAAATCTAACCTCTTTACTATTTAATCGTTCTTAATCCATCTGTTAAAACATATTAATTTAATGAACATCGCTCGATGGTTAACCGAACAGTTATTCTTTTGTAGAAGTGTACAAATAAGTACCAATATAAAAGGAGGTAGTTGTCAGTGGCAGGCATCAGAAAAGTGGGGTTACTTCCACAAATTTTGATTGCTTTTGTTCTTGCTATTTTTGCTGGGATTATTTTTGGTCCTAGTATTGACGTAGTTCAACCATTAGGGGATTTATTTTTACGTCTTATTAAATTTATTATTGTACCTTTAGTTGCATCTTCTTTAATCGTAGGTGTTGCCAGCACTGGAAACTTGAAAACACTAGGAAGAATAGGTGGAAAGACAATAATTTACTACTTAACCACCACTTTAATTGCTGTTAGCATTGGAATAATGGCAGCTTTGTTGTTTTCACCTGGTACCGGTGTTGATATTTCCACTACAAGTGTTGTGCCAGAAGCAAATGATACTGGTGGTTTTATCAATGTGCTGTTAAATATTATCCCGACCAACCCGATTGCCAGTTTATCCAGCGGAAATATCCTGCAAATTATCTTCTTTTCTATTTTCTTGGGTTTAGGTATAACAATCGTTGGAGAAAAGGCAGAGCCTGTGTATAAATTTTTTGATGGTCTCGCAGAAGTTATGTACAAAATCACATGGATTATTATGAAGCTTATTCCTATTGGTATATTTGGTTTATTAGCACCGATCATAGGTGAATATGGTCTTTCCGTGCTGCTTCCTTTGATAAAGTTAGTTTCAGTGGTTGCCTTCGCTTGTATTTTACATGCGCTTGTAACATATTCAATCGGTGTAAAAATGCTGGGGAAAATTAACCCAGTGCAGTTTTTCAGAGGAATTGCCCCTGCTACTCTCGTGGCTTTCAGTACCCAAAGTAGTTCAGGAACTTTACCAGTAACAATTAAATGTACAGAAGATAATTTAGGTGTTTCAAAAAAAATATCAAGCTTCGTTTTACCATTAGGTGCAACTATCAATATGGATGGTACATCACTTTATTTAAGTATCGCCGCCCTTTTTACTGCTCAAGCATATGGAGTAGAGTTAACTGTTGGGCAAATTATGATGATTGTTCTTATCGCCACTTTAGGTTCTATAGGTGCTGCCGGAGTTCCAGGAGCTGGATTAATTATGTTAGTACTGGTTTTAACCGCCGTTAATTTACCGTTAGAAGCAATAGCCTTAATTGCCGGAGTAGATCGTTTCATGGATATGTTCCGGACTGCTGTAAATATAACAGGAGACGCATCAGGAGCTGTTATCATCAATCAATCTGAAACCAAGTTTAACAAAAATTCATTAGAGTCATCTTAATAATTTTAAAAGCTGCTTTCTTATAAAGGAAGCAGCCTTTGTATCTAGTTAACTGTTTTTTGACTCTTTCTTTTAATGAGGAAACCAATTGTAACCAGTAATACTCCAAAAGCTAAAAAAGCCAAGTCATAGATTAAGGGATTTTCAGCTGCCGGTCTGACACGATGAACCTGAAGGATATGATGATCAACAATACCTTCTACTAGATTAAATGCCCCACCACCTACAAAGATTCCACCTACAAAAGTTTTCAAGCTGTAACCAAGCTTGCCATTTCGTGCATCTTGAAAAATTTTAATTCCACCCCAGATGAGTAAAATAGAAAAAACTATTGTAAACAACCCATCTGTTATAATTTCAAGCTTTACATTGGGATGATCTACCATGTGGTGCCATTGCAGTAGCTGGTGAAAAACAATTCCATCCACTGCACCCAGTAGACCTAAACCAAGTATAAAAGATGCTAAAAATAAATTTTTCTCAGCTATACTCACATACATCACCCTTTAGTTACTAGTATTAATTAACATTAATACCTAAAACGCACGATAATATACATATTAATACAGGACGGGTAACTGCAGTTAAATAGTTTGAGAACAAGGTTGTTAGCTCTACTATTGCTTAACTAATTTATTTATTTGCTGTTTTCTTAAAGATTGTTGTTTTTGACAAAAAATCTATAAACTTCGACATAACTTACCGCTACGGAAATACACTACGCGCACCTTAGGGCTTGCGCTGAGCCTCCTCGCTCGCAAAGAACGCTCACTGTGGGGTCTCCATCGTCTTCGCTTTCGTGGCCGCTGAAAAACTTAAATATGGTACAAAATGTGTCGATCTACCATCGCATCTTCGAATATACTTCGCGCACCTTAGGGAGAGTGCCGAGCCTCCTCGGACTACCGTCCTGCGGGGTCTCGTCGATCTCTTACTTCCCGCAGGAGTCTAAGTGTACTTCCTTCGCTGGTACGGTGCTTTGCAAATTCGTTTACCTGATTCATTAAATTACACAATAACCATTCACTAATGAAGCAGTTGATTGAAGCGTAGGGCAGTCGACTCCTGCGGGAAAAACAACAGCTGAAAATCCCGCAGGAAGTGGTTTTCTTCCGAGGAAGTTGAAGCGTTGCCCGCGGAAAGCGACTGCCTGGAACGGAAATCAACATAGCAGTTACGTCGCGATTTACATCAACTGTGAAGATTAAAAGCAACAAAGCTAACCCAGTTCCCCATTCCAATCGTTCATACCACCAACCATATCTTCAACTTCGTAGCCGAAAGCCTCTAATATACCGCTGGCAGCTTTGCTTCGATTTCCCGAACGGCAAACAACAATGTACACTTTGTTTTGATCTAATTCATCCTTACGCAGTGGCAGCTGACCCAATGGTATATGCTTTGCCCCTATAATTCTACCCTCTTCAACCTCAGCTTTTTCTCGGACATCTATTATATTGACTTCTTCCATTGCCCTGATGCGCATAGCTAATTCTGCTGGTGTAATCTGTTTTGCCATTATCACACCACCTTTCTTATTTTATACCCACGCACTCATTCCACCTTTGACATTCGTTACATTTACAAAACCTTGTTTTTTTAATAGTTTAGATGCCTTTATACTTCTCATCCCACTCTGACAAATAACAACCACTTCTTTATTTTTATCAAGTTCAGAAGATCGTTTAGCCAATCCAGATAATGGTATATTTTTAAATGGTTTCCGATGACTCCCCTGATACTCTCTAAGTGTTCGTACATCGATAAACTGTACATTCCTGTCCTTAAATTTAGTTTTTGCTTCCTGTGTAGTTACATTTGAAATCCCTTTAGCTAGCATGAATTTTTTTACAATAAACCACGCTACAATAATTAAAAAAAGCCATTGGATGATTGTTTCCATTTCTGTATCTTCCTCCTTCAATATATATTAGTCCTAAAATTCCCTATCAGCTACTCCTAAAATCAGGATTACCAACGTCTGCCGTGAAAATTTTTGTATTTATATATTTCCATTGATGCTTGTTAGCAGTTGCAATACAAAACCGTTTATTAATTCACGTGTCGTCACACATATTGAAGAAATTAATGCCCTATCAATCGTCATATACTCATACCTGTACAGGTATTAACCCACTAAAAAAAGGTTGCGATAATACGCTTTACCCAGTATATACATCAATCATAGTAACTTGTCATCTATATTTCTTATCGACTCTTTACAAGTAAATTAACAGCTTCTTTAATAAGATCTTCAGAGCTTTCACCCTTTTCTTTCTCCTCACGGATACATCTTTCAAGGTTCGTACTGACAACCAATGCAGCGGTTCGGTCAATTGCGGTTCTTACAGCTGACATCTGTGTCACAACGTCTCGGCACTCTTTATCTTCTTCCATCATTTTTAATAATCCTCTAACCTGACCTTCAATACGCTTCATTCTATTTACAACCTGAGTATCGTATTTCATTTTTATTGCTCCTTTCATTTTTTTTTGCCAAACAATATCCAACAATTCGGATTCCTTTTCGTTGAAGAATTCTGGCACTTAAATTTCTTTCCACATTATTTGATGCAATAATGACAACCTTTTTATTTGGCAAATCACGAAAATGTCGCTTTAAATATGGAAGTGGGAGACAATACGTGTTATCTGATGCCCCACGGAATGAAGTCTGGTAGTCTCTAGTATCAACTATTACCACATCTTCTTCAAAGCAGGATAAATAACTTAAATCAAGTTTAACGATCCCAATGACTGGTACGTGTCTTTGATAGAGAAACAACAAGAAAATTGTTACAATAGATATTATTACTATACTCATTGTTCTCTCCTTTGCAAAAGTATTATAGCATTATATTATACCCTCATAGGTATTTTGTCAAACAAAATAAACAGCAACTGTGATAGTTGCTGCATTGAGCCTAACAAACGTAACCTTCTTTTGGATAATCCTAATACAAATTAATTAAGTGATCT
>NZ_JBMERP010000029.1:0-44675 GCF_049310925.1 Virgibacillus sp. DJP39
GAGGCGACTGGTTTGGGGTGACACGCTTAGTTAAGAGACCTTGGAGCATAGGCCCCTTAGTGCTTAGAGTGTAAACCGAAAAAGGCCAGCACCACTTTTGCTGACCCTTTTACATCTAAGTAAATTATTCCATTTGTTTTGCCAAGAAGCTTGCCGCAGTCTCAACACCTTTTTGCTCGACTTCACTGAGTTGTTTCCCATCTCTTGCAAATATTATTACGCAGCCTATCGGATCACCATTCGCAATAATTGGATTTATGCAATAGGAAGAAAGTTCTTCTTCTTTTCCTTGCAGAATTTCCACCTTATTTGGTTCCGTTACAAACAGCTGTGAGCGATTTTCGATTACCTTTTCTACCTGTTCGCCTACATTTTTGTTTAAGTAATCTTTCTTTGATTCTCCTGCCACCGCAATAATTTCATCTCGATCCGAAATTAATACCGGTTGGTGCAGAGAGTCAAATAACGCTTCCGCGTATTCTTTTGCGAAATTTCCTAGTTCGTTTATAGGTGAATACTTTTTTAAAATTACTTCTCCTTCTCGATCCACAAAAATCTCTAATGGGTCACCTTCTCGGATACGTAATGTTCTTCTAATTTCTTTTGGTATTACAACTCTGCCTAAATCATCAATTCGACGCACAATTCCAGTTGCCTTCATCTCATGTTGCCTCACTTTCTAACGATGATTGTTTCTGGGTCGACTTCCACTTATTAAATAAATTTGAAGATAACACCAGTTGTAAAGTTAGTATGATGCACCCAGATAAAACTATACATCGAAATACAATTTTACTCATTTCTATTAACGTCACTTAACCTCTTAATAAACTTCTTGGCCATTTCATATCGTTCATGTTGTTTATCCTTTGACCACTGAATTGTAACCTTTAATTTTTTGTTGTCTGTTCCCAGTTGAACACCGCGTCCAAATTCATTAGCTACAGTAAATAGCTTAGATCCATCAATTTGTTGACTGCGATTCTCATCAACAAGGAGCACTATTTTCCCACTTTTCTCTGTTATCGATTCAACTCTCTCTGTTTTTGCATACATTTTTAGTGATGATACCTCAAATAAATTCTCTACTTCCTCAGGATAATCACCAAAACGGTCCATTAATTCTTCCTGTAAATCTTCAAATTCATCATTGGATGTTAACGTTTGAAAACGTTTATACATGTCTATTTTTTGCTTCTCATCTTTTATATAAGTATCAGGGATATATGCGTCAATTTTAAGCGTAAGTTCAGGTTCGAATGGCTTCATATCTATAACATCTTTACCAAACTTGCGGGCATCTATTGCATCTTTTAGCATTTGTGAGTACATATCAAAACCAACAGAATCAATGAATCCATGCTGCTGAGAACCTAATAAGTTACCTGCACCTCGAATAGATAGATCACGCATTGCAATCTTAAAGCCGGATCCCAGTTCAGTAAATTCTTTAATTGCCTGTAATCGCTTTTCCGCAATTTCCGTTAGTACCTTATCTTTCTTATAGGTAAAGTATGCGTAAGCCACACGGTTTGAACGTCCAACTCTTCCTCTTAGTTGGTAGAGCTGACTTAATCCCATTCTATCTGCATCATATACAATTAACGTATTTACATTTGGTATGTCCACACCCGTTTCAATAATCGTAGTACTTACCAGAACATCGTATTCACCTGCTAAAAATCCAAACATTACGTTTTCGAGCTCTGTTTCGTTCATGCGTCCATGTGCAATAGCAATTCTGGCATCGTCAACCAGTGCACCAATTTCCCGTGCAATTGAATCTATGTTTTCTACTCGATTATATAAGAAAAATACTTGTCCTCCGCGTGACATTTCTCGTTCTATCGCTTCTCTAATCATAATTGGGTTATATTCAAGTACATACGTTTGGATTGGGAAACGATTTTCTGGTGGAGTTTCAATGACAGATAAATCTCTAACACCCAGCATAGACATATGCAGCGTCCTTGGAATTGGTGTTGCAGTTAACGTTAATACATCAACATTTGTCTTCATCTGTTTGATCTTTTCTTTGTGCTTTACACCAAAACGTTGTTCCTCATCTACAATCAACAGCCCCAAATCACGATATGTAACATCTTTTGATAATATCCGATGCGTTCCAATAACAATATCTACTATTCCACTCTTTAGTCCTGTAGTAGTATCTTTTAACTGTTTCTTGGTACGAAACCTACTTAACAAGCCAATAGTTACAGCTTGATCCTGGAATCGCTCTCGAATCGTTTCATAATGCTGTTGTGCAAGAATTGTTGTTGGAACTAGAATTGCAACCTGCTTTCCATCTGCAACTGCCTTAAATGCAGCACGAATGGCAACTTCCGTTTTGCCATAACCAACGTCACCACATAGTAAGCGATCCATCGGCCGTTCTTTTTCCATATCCTCTTTTATTTCTACAATACATCTAATTTGATCATCTGTTTCCTGGTAAGGAAATGCCGATTCAAATTCCCTCTGCATTTCTGTTTCTTCAGAAAATGCAAAGCCTTTTTTAGCTTCACGTTCTGCATAAAGTTTAATTAGATCGTCTGCAATGTCTTCAACAGAAGATTGGACCTTGCTCTTTACCTTTGCCCACTCGCTACCACCTAATTTATAAAGCTTTGGTTCTTTGCCTTCTGACCCAACAAACTTTTGTACTAAATCTATTTGATCGATAGGCACAAAAAGTTTGTCGTCACTAGCATAGCGAATCAACATATAATCTTTATGCATATCACTCACTTCAAGCGTTTCAATCCCAATGTATTTACCTATACCATGGTTTGCGTGGACAACATAGTCACCAATTTTTAATTCTTGATAACTTTTAATTCGTTCAGCATTCGATATCTTTTGTCTTTTTCTAACCCGCTTTGTCTTCTTCTTGAATAACTCATTTTCTGTGATCAATACCAATTTATGCATTGGTAGTTCGACACCGCTACTTATATTTCCAATAGCGATAGTAGGTTCTTTTACTGGCAAAGTTAAGTCCATCGTACTCCCTACATTAATGTCATAATCAGCAAAGATAGATTGTACCTTTTCCATTCGCTGTTTATTGGGTACAAGTATGACAACAGAAGCTTCACTTTTTGCCCATCGTTTTAATTCATTTTTAAATAAATGCATTTGCCCATGAAATTCTTGCATGGATCGTGATGATAGGTTAATGATATTTTGTGGTTGTGTGTTTGGTATATGTCGCATAAAAACAGACATGTATAGACGCGGCTGTTTCATATTTTGCCAAACATCATGCCAGTCGAAAGAGAATTTGCTTTTTTGAACCATTTTATTTGTTTCAAGCAAATTACTGTACCATTCACCTTCCTCGGCATCAATATTTGTTGCTGTCTCCTGAATTCTGCTCATTTCATCAAGGATGATTAAACCATCTTTTGGTAAGTAATCTAATAAACTAGCAGGTTCATCGTAAAGAAACCCTATATACTTATACATCTCCTGAAAATGTTCAAGATTTTTTAACCGCTCAAGATCATGGTTTAATGAATCGGTCAAAGTCTCTTTGGCATCATCTGTTTTCAATTTTTTTAATGTATCAGCCAAGGCAATTTCAATTCTATTTGTTCCAGAAAGTAAATCTTCTTCGGTCAAAAGCAGTTCAGTCGCAGGGCCAATAACAACCTCACTTTTTTTATCAAGAGAACGCTGTGTCTCTGCATCAAAATAACGAATTGAGTCTACTTCCTCATCAAATAATTCAATTCTAATGGGATGGGCCTCGGTGATAGGATATATATCTATAATTCCACCACGCCGACTAAACTCACCAGGGGTTGTTACCATTGTTTGGCGTTCATAACCCATATCAACCAGTGAGTTTAAATATGTATCTATCTCAATGTCTTCACCAAGCTTAAAGAAGAGCTGGTATTTCTCCCAATAACTTTTGGGTGGCAAAATTCGTTTTAATGCTGCTACCGGAGCAATTAAAATTCCTGAAGTTTTTTTAGACCATTCTGTCAGTGCCTCAATTCGCTGACTTCTCAGTTCAGGACTTGCAATTGCAATTTCAGATGCAATTAATTCATTCACTGGGTACAAATGTACATTTTGATCACCCATAAACTCTGATAAATCATCATACAACTGCTGAGCTTGAACGAGCTGATGTGTAACTAGCAATACAGGTTTGTTCATGGATTCCTCAATAACCGAAACAAGTAAGCTCCTTGCCGAGCCCGATAACCCTGCTACAAGCTGCTCCTGAATCCCAGAATCAATCCCATTAATAATAGATTGTATGTCATCTTTAGACTGTAAAAAAGTATCAATACCCTTCAAAATAAAACCCCCAAGTATATATAAAAGCGTAGGCGACTGGTCTGGGGTGACACGCATAAGCAAGGAACCGTAGAGTGCGTGTTCTTTGCACTCGGAGTGTTCATTGCTTATGTCGCGAACCCCAAGGAGCCGCAGCTAGATAAAGCTTAAAAGCGGAGCGGGCTTGGTAGAGACGACAAGCATAGTCAAGAGACCGTAGAGCAACGTTCTTTGTGCTCGGAGTGTCTATTGACTATGTCTCGAGTCTCTAGCCCGCGCAGCTAGATAATAAAAGCGTAGGCGACTGGTCTGGGGTGACACGCATAAGTAATGGAACCGTAGAGTGCATGGTCTTTGCACTCGAAGTGTTCATTGCTTATGTCGCGAACCCCAAGGAGCCGCAGCTGGATAATAAAAGCGGAGCGGGCTTGGTAGAGACAGATAGCCTCTGAGAAAAGAAAGAAGTGACCAAATCCCACAACGATTAATATTTTTGTATAACAGTTTATAGTTTTCCGTAACGGTTGATATTGTCGAAGACAAGGGTAGATATCCGACCGTAACGGTTGATATTTATCAATAAGGGTCAATATAATCATACAAACATACAAATTTCACTGGCCCTTCTATCAACTGTCATATAGTCAACAGAGTCTCACTTGCTAAGCGCAAAAATGCTTTGGTTTAGAAACCAAAGCTTTGCTTGTATAATTTATTGTATAAAGAAATCAAGTTCATGATACTGTGGATTTTGTCCTAATGCAGCTTCGCAATTCTCACAAATCGTTTTGATATGGACATCTCCATTTTGATTAAAGTGGACCATTTCCTTTTGATCCTCAGCTGATAGTTTATCAAGACCCAATGTTGATGAATCTACAATTGGCTGCTCAATTTTCCCAACTGCATGTCCGCAGTGTCTACACGTATATATAATAGACATAAAAATACCTCCTCGAATAAACATGGGGTATCCTAAAGTTTATCCGAAACGCATCTTTTTATACCATTTATTACGTGGCAGACATAATTTTTTTATTGGTTAAATTCATTCATAACTTCTAAAAATGGTTTTTCAAGCCAAGCCTCAAAGGCATCCGCTGCTTTTTCAATACTATTTTGTACATCACCAGCTTCTTCTTTAGGGAAAGAGCCTAGCACGTAATCAATTACCGGCTGTGGTGTGTCAGGCCGTCCAACACCAATTCTGATCCGTTTAAATTCTTTTGTACCTAAATGACTTATGGTTGATTTAATTCCGTTATGTCCTCCAGGGCCACCTTTTTGGCGTAAGCGAATCTTTCCAGTCGGGAGATCAAGATCATCATATACAACAACAACATCTTCTGTCGCTACATCATAATAATCCATTAGTGGTCTTATTGACTCACCAGACAAATTCATATATGTCTGTGGTTGAAGAAATAACACCTTTTGAGTACCTATATGCTCCAGTGCATATTTGCCATTAAACTTTGTTTTATTCAAGTCAAAAGAATGGCGTTGCAATAACTCATCAACCACCATAAAACCAATGTTATGACGGGTTACACTATATTTCTTGCCTGGATTTCCAAGTCCTACTATACACTTCATGAGCTTCTTCCTTTGTCTTAAAAATAGACTAATATGCAGACGTTTTACTCTACATACAACAATCCCCCCTACCAGAATGAAACGGTCTTTCATTCAGGTTAACAGGAGGGCTGAATTATAAGTTGTATATAAAGTTATGTCTGTCTATTACTTTTCTTCTTCAGATTCTGCCCCAACTAACTCTGGTTCAGCATTTTCATCAGTTTCTTCCTCTTCAATGTCCTCAATTGTATCTGGTGGAACAACAGTTACAACCGTTGTATCCGCATCATCAAGAAACTCGTAGTTCTTTCCTGTTGGTAAATCAGCAATTGAGATACTGTCACCAATTTCTAATTTAGATACATCAATTGAAATTTCTTCTGGAATATCACCTGGTTTAGCGCGTACTTGTAATTCGTACATAGGTTGCTGTAGAACTCCTCCGTCTTTTGAACCTTGAGCTTCTCCTACTAGATGAAGAGGTACTTCAACGTCCATTTCCTCGG
Organism: Virgibacillus sp. DJP39; assembly: GCF_049310925.1. Classification (NCBI taxonomy): domain Bacteria; kingdom Bacillati; phylum Bacillota; class Bacilli; order Caryophanales; family Bacillaceae; genus Virgibacillus; species Virgibacillus sp. DJP39. The sequence continues at coordinate 6,381 of NZ_JBMERP010000029.1, forward strand.
ACATATTAACAATATAAAAGTCCACATGTACTAATTCATCTTTAATTGGGTTCATTTGATAATCATGTAACATTACATCAACAGATGAATCATTTTCAATATCCAATGAAATAATTGCATTTCTACCTTCATCACGTACAGTCTTGACTAGTTCAATACTGTCAACTGCGATTGATTTTGATTCTTTCGCTTTACCGTATACAACTCCAGGGACCAATCCGCTTTCTCTAATTCCCTTTAGTGCTGAATGCGCTTGATTTTCTCGTGAAACTGCTTTTAGTTTTACCGTCATGTTTTTTACCCTCCATTATTTGGAAACTTGGGTGTTAACCAAGTTAACTAGCTTTTAAAGTTCTATATAAAAAGTATTAAAATTTCTACTTATTATTTATACCCTTATAGTTAAATCATTAAACCTTAGTCAAATAGTATGCTTACCGATTGCATTTCATGAACACGTACAATAGCTTCACCAATTAGAGGTGCCACAGAAAGTTGCTTAACCTTTTGAGTATATTTCTCCGCTTCTAACGGAATAGAATTTGTTATAACCAATTCTTTGATTTTTGAGTTTTCGATACGTTCCATTGCTGGTCCAGATAGTACTGGGTGTGTACAACAAGCGTAAACTTCTTTTGCACCATTTTCAACCAATGCGTTGGCTGCTAGTGTAATCGTACCAGCTGTGTCAATTATGTCATCAATCAGAATTGCAGTTTTTCCCTCTATATTTCCTACAATGTTCATAACTTCAGCAACATTAGGTCGTGGTCTGCGTTTGTCGATAATCCCAATCGGCGCTTTTAAGCGATCGGCCATTTTCCTGGCACGCGTAACTCCCCCATGATCTGGTGAAACAATTATGATATCGTCAAGGTTCTTCTTCTTGAAGTACTCAGATAGGATTGGTACACCTTGCAAGTGGTCAATCGGAATGTCAAAGAATCCTTGAATTTGTGGTGCATGTAGGTCAAGTGTTATAACACGGTTTGCACCAGCAGTTTCAAGTAAATTAGCAATTAACTTCGCTGTGATCGGTTCTCTGGAACGAGCTTTACGATCCTGACGGGCATATCCATAATAAGGCATAACAATATTAATGGATCTTGCTGAAGCACGCTTCAAAGCATCAATCATAATAAGTAATTCCATAATGTGCTGGTTTACTGGTGAGGATGTCGACTGAACGACATAGACATCACACCCACGAATGCTCTCTTCAATATTAATCTGGATTTCGCCATCACTAAATGCTGAGACAGTACATTTTCCCAGGGTTGTACCAATGTGAGTTGCAATTTCTTCTGCTAATTTACGATTTGAATTCAGCGTAAATACTTTCAAAGACGGATCTTTATAGCTAGCTGTCATGAAAAACCCTCCGATAAGATAAAATCTCTTAATTTAATTCTTTAACCTTTTGGCATAGCCTTCTTTGTTTTCTTGTCGAGCACGTGCAACAGACAGAGAATCTTCAGGAACATTCTTGGTAATAGTTGAACCAGCTGCTACAAATGAGCCCTTACCAATAGTTATCGGTGCGACTAAGTTTGAATTACAACCAATAAAAGCATCATCTTCAATCTTTGTTAAATGTTTGTTTTTACCGTCATAATTAACTGTGATTGTCCCACACCCAACATTTACATTGGTTCCAATTTCTGCGTCCCCAATATAGCTTAGATGAGAAACTTTGCTTTCGTCCCCAATAACGGATTTTTTAACTTCAACAAAATTACCTATTTTCACCTTATTACCTATCGAAGCACTAGGACGAATATTGGCGTATGGTCCAATTTTTGTATTCGATCCAATTTGGCTGTCACTTGCAACACTTTGGTGTATTACTGTTCCGTCCCCAACAGTGCAATTCACAATTTCTGAATGCGGACCAATTTCTGCATTTGTTTTAATGATTGAATTACCCTTTATGATAGATCCAGGGTGAATTAATACATCTTGTTCTATTATAACATCTAGACCAATATAAGTGTTATTAGGGTCAATAATCGTTACCCCATTACGCATATGCTTCTCATTTACGCGATTTTTCATTACCTTTTCCGCCTGTGCTAGTGCTACACGGTCATTTACTCCTAATGTTTCTTCCTCATTTGGAGTTGAAAAAGCTGAAACCTTTTTATCATGACCACGAAGTATTTCGATCACATCTGGAAGGTAATATTCTCCTTGAGCATTCTCATTGGATACCTCTTTTAATGCACGAAAAAGAGATTTATTATCAAAACAATATGTACCTGTATTAATTTCTTTTACGTTTAATTCACTTTCACTAGCATCTTTTTGTTCTACAATACGTTCTACCTCACCAGTATTATTTCGGATGACGCGACCATATCCTGTAGGATTATCTACTTTTGTCGAAAGGATTGTTGCGCTTGCATTTTCCTGTTCGTGATGGTCAAAAAGTTCTTGAAAGGTCTGACCAGTAATTAATGGTGTATCACCACATACTACAATAGTCGTTCCTTCTTTATCTTTTAACAAAGCTTCCGCTTGTTGTACTGCATGTCCAGTACCAAGTTGTTCTTCTTGGATAACAAATTTACTTTCATTTCCATTTCCAATCTTTTCCTCAACTGCCTCTGCACCAAATCCAACTACAGTTACAATTTGATCTAAATTGGCAGTTTTTATCTGATTCATTACATGTTGTACCATTGGGCGACCCATTACAGGATGAAGTACCTTATACAGTTTCGACTTCATTCTAGTGCCTTGACCTGCTGCTAAGATCACAGCATACCTTTTTTTCATGAAGTAACCTCCATTCTGATTATCCATTATGAATATATCTCAAAAAGCATATGATTTCAACAAATACAGACAGATAGAAGGGATTTAGGAGAGGGGTTTTTCTTTTAGTTAAAATTTAATCGGTTTTAATACAATAAACCAAAAAATCAGTTTACTTATCTATATCTGCAAAGAACAAAAGCGCCCGTTTATTGCCGTATGACCTGGAGGCTTCGTATGAGATAAAGGAAACACGGAGCTTCAGCGACGATGTTGACTTATCGCAAGGAGGAGCCTGAAGGGCACTAGGCAAGGGGTGCTGGAGCTTGACGTGGCTGTTTATGTACCTTAGTTATCCACAGCCTTCTAAATCTATAGTTTCCTAAACGACAAAAAAAGAAGGCTAATCTCCCTGGATTAGTCTCCTTGGTTATCCATGTTGTTATTTAAGAAGCTCCCGCCTCTTCAAATTCCACTTCAGCTTCACCAACACGCTTATATTCTTCCAAGACTGCATCCTGAATTTTTCCACGTGTTCCAGAATTAATTGGGTGTGCGATATCTCTGAACTCGCCATCAGGAGTACGTTTAGATGGCATTGCAACAAACAAACCATTATTTCCGTCAATTACACGGATATCGTGAACTACAAATTCCTGATCTAACGTAATGGAAGCAATTGCTCGCATTCTTCCCTCAGTGTTAACGCGGCGTAATCTTACGTCAGTTATTTCCATGATGTTTCACCACCTTTTCCCTTTTGAACTTATATACCATAATTCTACAAAACAAAGTTAATTCCTGCTTAATTTTAAAAAAAATTTAAAAATTTAGTTAAAAAGTAAAAAAGGTATTGGAAAACCAGGATTATCGCCATGACTTAATGGCCACTTAGTTGCACTTATGCAGTGAGAAAGGATTTATACTTTCTTACCTGCTAAAAAAAAAGATAAAACCTTTTTAGCAAAGATTTTATCTTTCTGCCTATTTTGTATGGAAATTACCAGGACTTATATTGATTTGTTTTTGTTTTAAATCTACATGTGTAATCTTTATAAGGGATAAATAATTTTCAACAACTCGCTCGTCGTCTTCTTCATCATCAGCTTCTACTAAGACACCAATACCTTTAACATTAGCATTAAATTCACTAAGAAGGCTGACCATACCATTAATAGTCCCGCCTGCTTTCATGAAATCATCAATGATACAAACATTGGAACCTTCCTTCAGGCTCCTTTTAGGAAGAACCATAGTTTGGATTTTCCTGGATGAACCAGAAACATAATTGATACTTACCGATGACCCCTCAGTAACCATTGGGTCACGCCTGACAATTACAACCGGAACATTAAGAAATGATGCTACTGCATAAGCTAATGGAATCCCTTTTGTTGCAACTGTCACGACAGCTTCAATGTTGGAATCTGTAAACTGTGACGCAAAAATACGTCCAATTTGTTTCACTACCGCCGGGTCTCCTAATAGATCACTCATATAAAGATAGCCACCTGGTAATAATCGTTCAGGGTCCTCCAGCGTCTGGCATAAGACATCAATAAATTTTTTACCATTGTTCACAGAAAACTCAGGTATGTATTTTACACCTCCGGCAGCACCAGCAACCGTTCTTAATCGTCCAATGCCTTCATCCGCAAATACTCTATCAATAATATCCAAATCCTCACTTATAGATGATTTTGCAGCATTGTATATTTCAGAAAAACGTGGTAATGACACGTGTTCCCTAGGATTTTCTATAAAAAAGTTTGTTAATGCAACTAACCGATCACTTCTTTTCATGTATACACCTCTAAAACCGAATATTTATTATTAAATATATCACTTTTATACGTGTTTTAGCAAGTGTTAGAATGTCCTATTACACGTACCACGTAAACCTCATCGCAAAATCCTCGAAGGCCATTATAAATTCGTATCGCTTTGTACTGGTGTTCAACAAGTCCTACAATTGTTGGTCCACTTCCACTCATTAGAACTCCATTTGCCCCCGCCTGAGTCATTTTTTCTTTTATCCGCTGAACGTTTGGAAATAATGAAGTAGTTACAGTTTCTAATACATTACCTACATGATTACAAAGTTTATAAAAGTCCTGCTCAGCAATTGCATCTAATATTTTCGTTGTATTTGGGTGAGGCAAATTTTCGATTTCCAACTGATTAAAGACTACACGCGTAGAAACACCAATATTCGGCTTAGCCAGTATTGCCCATTTAACAGGAGGCGGCGGGATTTCCTCTATTATCTCTCCACGACCCTTTGCAAGAGCCGTAGAACCATAAACACAAAAAGGAACGTCAGAGCCAATACCGGCTCCGATTTCGGCCAATTCCTCAAGCGAGAGATTCAACTTCCATAGCTTATTCAATCCACGTAATACAGCAGCCGCATCACTGCTCCCTCCACCTAATCCAGCTGATACAGGAATATTCTTTTCGATATCAATACGTACACCACGGGTGAGATGGTATTTATTTTTAAGAGCAAGCGCAGCTTTAAATGCTAGGTTCCGTTCATCATTGGGAACGTATTGATTATCAGCTGATACATCAATGCGATCTCCATTTAAAGAGCTTAATGCAACCCTATCAGCTAAATCAACTGTAGTCATAACCATTTCAACATCGTGATAACCATCATCACGTTTACCCAGCACATCTACCGACAATGTGATTTTTGCTGGCGCACTTTCAAAAAACACCATACCATCACCCCCTACAAATTTAAACAAATTGTATCATATTTTATAAAGACGTTCGACTATCTTCCATATCAGGATTACCAAAGTTAAATTATTAACCATTCCGTCTACGAACAAAAGCGCAAGCGCCCTGGATAGAGACGTACGGACTGGACTGAGCCGTAGGAGATAAAGGAAACATACCCCTGCAACGTTGGACGGTAAGTCCACTTTAGTCGGCCCTCCTCTGAGGAAGGAAGCTGATGTTGATCGTACGAAGGCGAGGGAAGTCTCGGTAGTCTCTGGGCGTGGCTGTTACTGTATGCAAGCTTAACAAAGCCAAATTTAAATTTTTTATACTTTCTTTACTGCTAAAAAAAGACAAACCCGCTAGGATTTGCCTTTTTGTTGCATGCCTTGCTCAGCCATTTCTATAGCTCTTTTCACCATATTCCCTGCATCTCTTGCCTTAATTCCGCCCCAGCCTTCTTGCTGCACGGTGTCGTAAAAGCCTAACTCTTTAGCAATTTCTTCTTTCAATTGATCAGACATCATACTTCTTCGTCTTCCCATGAAAGAACAACCCCTTTCTAAATTGAGCATCCTTATTACGACACTAATAGCATATGTACTTTTGTTCAACATACACCCGTCATATGTATACAGAAAAGGAAATATTTAAAGGAACAGCAAAGAAAAGGAATTTTTAGGTCTAAAGATGCGAATCCAAACATAGTTATAATCAAAAATTTAATATACAAAAAGAAGCAGTAAACGAATGTTTACTACTTCATCACCATTGCTGTTATTCTATCGTCTTGGAAGCTTAGTTCAACTGTTTCTGTTAAAACGTCTGCATAGCTGTATGAAACACGTTCGAATGCGTTTTCGTCTTGATCGAGCTCAACAATGAAAACGGAAGGGTAAGTTTCTGCCAATATTCCGCATCGTTCAATCGTTTTTCTTCTTCCACCGTTGGCTTTCAATTTTAATCGTTTACCAATGTGACATTCAAGACCTTGCTTAATTTCTATTAATGTTTTAGCCAATACACTCCACCTCACTCCATATAGTATATCACGTGCTTGTATTAACAGTCAAGTAAAACTTTACATTATAACAATATACCTTTTTTAATGTCAACAACTTTTTTCATTAATTGCTGTTATTATTTCAAAAATGTATATAAATATGTATATAAAATGAAATAACTTAAATAATTACCAGCTGTGTAGTTTTTAGAGTGGGCTTTAACTGAACATTAATTGTAAATTTGATTACCTTAAAAGGTGGCCAACTGTATCCAGTAGGCTCACGCTATTTAAGGCTTTTTTATTCATTATCAGGTTGATCTTGTTCTTCCAGATAAGGCATTCCAGTACGTAAAAGTCCTCTTGTTTCCAGACCACCCATACCTTTTTCTCCAGTTAATGTATTTCGTAACACATCCCAAACACTTACTTTTTCCATAAAGGGTGTGTAAGCTATCTTTGCTGCAATATAGACAGGATCTAGAGCATGAATATTGATGCGCGAAGGAGAACTCGCGTAATTTGCACCTGCACGAATCAGCGACTCAAAATGAGATTGACATGCACCTGCAAAAATCACTAGCTGATCTAGTTGGGGTATAATTTGCCTTGCTTCTCTTACGGTTTCCACAAAATATTTAGAATGTCGATAAGCACGTAAATCGCTTTTTGCGCCTTTGTTTTTTGAAAATGAATCATGACCTGTTATGACAAGAACATCTGGTTGTATTTTCTCAATCAACGGCCCAACCTCAAGTGGCATATCTTTTTCATTCACATACACCCCATGAACATGCAATCCTACGCGCTGGTATAATCCGATACACTTTTTTAAATAATTACGATCTCCATCAATATGCAGTATTTTAGCAGGTAAATGAAAGTAGGATGATTCATGCCGAAATCCATCTGTTGCTTGATAATCTCGTTTTTCTTTCATAAACTGGTAATCCTGACGAAACAAGCGATATGAAAATTCTTCTTTTTCCTTTTCTTTTTCATATTTTTTTATCAAATCTCTTTCTTCCACACGAACTAAGTCATTGAATGGCGCATCAACTTCTAATCGAAGATCTTTTCCATGTAACGTAGCTAAATTCTTTGATACAGAAGAAATCCGAAACACCAAATCATGTTTATATGAAATTCGAGAAACGATGTCACCTATTATAAAGTCCATTATGCCACCTCACAGCCTTCTGTACTGAAAGCTTTCATATATACCATAACTTATGTATAAAGGCTGTGAGTGTGCAAGAAAACAAGATGCGAAGGGTTTAATAGTACTATAGTCGGTCACTCATAATCGACAGGAAACAATCATGATCTATGCACGATAAAAGGAGTTAGCTAATTTCGCAAACTCTTCCATTGATAACGATTCGCCACGTCTCATTCCATCAATTTCGAATTCCTCCAACATTGCTGATATCGTTTCTTTATCATATTTTTCACTAAAATAGTTTGTTAAATTATTTCTTAGAGTTTTCCTTCTTTGACTAAAACAGGCTTGTACCAAAGAAAAGAAATAATCTTCATCATCAACATTAACAGGTGGGGTATCTCTAATTGTTAATTTTAATACTGCCGAATCGACATTTGGCTGTGGCATAAACACTTGCTTAGGGACTTGCATCACTACTTCGGCCACTGTGTAGTACTGAATAGCGATCGTTAAAGAGCCATAGCTTTTTGTACTTGGTTTTGCAGCCATTCGTTCCGCTACCTCTTTTTGAATCATAACCGTGATACTTTCTACAGGTAACTTTTCCTGTAACAGCTTTGTTAAAATTGGTGTTGTAATATAGTATGGTAAGTTTGCGACAATGTGTACAACCTGATTGTCTTCAAAATGATGTTTTAATAACGCAATAACATTCGCCTCTAGTATATCCTGATGTATGACCTCAATGTTCCCGTATTCACTCAACGTGTCACCCAGGATAGGAATCAGCCTTTGGTCAATCTCCATTGCAAGAACTTTATTTGAGTGAATCGCCAGCTGTTCAGTCAGACCTCCGATACCTGGTCCTATTTCTATTACACCAGAATCCTTATTTATTCCAGTGTGACTTATTATGTTTTCGAGCACGTTAGCATCAATAATGAAATTTTGTCCCAAACTTTTTTTAAAGAAAAACTTATACTTTGCTAAGATTGCTTTTGTTCCGGTGGGTGTAGCTATAAATTTAGTGGTCATTATTTTCCTCCTGAATAATATGCTTAATTGCTTCTTCAAATTGTTTATGTGTAATTTGAAACATCGTTAAGCGTTTAAGTAATTGTTTCCCATTTGTATGCCCTATTTGTAAAAACTGATTTAGTCTATTTCTTCTATAGCTTGCTCTAGGGCCGCCGATTAAACCAAATTGAATTAAATCACTCTTAGTGATATCTGTTTCATACAATTCGTTTAATTCGTAAACGTCCTGTAGTGCTTTTTGAATCGATTGAACAGATGCATGTTCTATACCAATTCCTTTGTTATTTTTAGCTCGAGCTTCATCTTTTTTCAAAAAAGCATGCTTACATCCAGGTACATGCTCATTAATAATAGCGCGAATTCGTTGGCCAGGATAATCGGGATCAGTAAATACAATTACACCACGTTTTGTTTGTGCATGTTGAATTTGCTGTAGTGTATCTTTATTAACTGCTGACCCATTCGTTTCGATTGTGTCAGCATCGACGGCCAAATGAATTTTTACCGTATCGTCTCTTCCCTCAACAACGATAACTTCTTTAATTCTCAATGTAAATTCCTCATTCCACAGCTTCCTTTTAAAACAATCGGGATTTTCCTGTCAAAATAATAAATGCTCCTACCATTTTATCATGGTAGGAGCATTTATATCATGTATTAATCTAAAATGGTAACTTTAACGGTACGGCGCCCAAATGCATAGGCTGCACTTTTAGATGGGAAATGTATATCAATACGATTACCATTGATACTTCCACCGGTATCCGCTGCTACATATTCACCATAGCCTTCAATATATACGCGTGACCCCATAGGGATTACACTCGTGTCAACCGCAATTACTTTAGCATATGGATTAGCGTTTAAGTTGATCCCAGTTGCGGTTATACCTGAGCACCCTGCACAGTTTGCAGTATAAGCACTAGCAGACATATATAACACCTTTCCGCCTGAATTGTTATCTTTTTTGGATAGTGTTACAAGTTCTGTTTTCGGTTGTGCCTTTACCTTTGTTCCAATCGCAATAACCCGTGCCTTACTTTCTTCCTTAACTTCTTCTTCAATTAACTTTCTACTAACTTCTTTTCCATTTTCTTTAACTACTTCATAAGTTTTAAGAACAGTTCCTTCTTTGCCTTCTGAAACCACACGATCTTTACCTTTATAAAGTGAACTATCTTTCTTTTCCTTAGTTTCAAAAGCCACCGCTTCCTCAACTTGAACTTCTGACTTTTCAACTTGAATAATAGTAATTGCTGTGTCTTTCGTAACTTGATCTTTCTTTTTTACGTTCATCTTATCTAAGTCGTTTACTGCAATGTCATTTGAATTCAATAATTCTCCAACTGTTCCACCTGTTGCCCATAGCTTTTTTTCTTTACCGCCAACGTTTACTGCTACCTGGAACGCTTTATCAATTGTGAGTTCGAGTCCCTCAACAATCTTACTAGCTGGTTTATGTGACAGCTTATCGTGATCAGATAATGATAATTTATTTTCTGCTAGAAAGTCACCAATAGTTTCTGCAAATGTATAAAACTCTTTATCTTTCCCATCAACTTGAACCATTACCTTAGTTGCCTGATTGTATGTAATTTTCATGTCATCTTTTATTTGTGTGTCGCCTGTATGTGAAATTGCATCATGTTCTCCTACTACAATATCTACTTCGTTAAGCAGTTCATCAACTGTATTTGCATGTGTCTTTATTGTTTCTTTTTCACCGTCGTTCATCACGACTACCTCTGCCTGTGTAGCTAGTGTTACTACCATTACAGAAAAAATAACAAGTGCTAGAACACCAATACTTGAAATAACCAGCTTCATTTTAGATGCCGGCAATAGCTTTGAAATAATCTTCATGCTTCTTGCCTCCCTTTGTATCGACTTTGATTATATAAACAGTTATATGTTTAGTCAAAGCATATAGGGTTACGGTTTCTTTACAATTAGGTTACAAATAATAACCCTGTAATTTTTATACCCCTATGAACCAAGTATGGCAACGGTTTACGTATATCAGCCGATTCTCTCCTGTAACTGTTATTTCCCCTCCTATTTTCCTCAGCCACGCTTAAAAAACCTGGCATTCGCCAATCCTTTATGGCGAGTGACTTAGTTGCATTTATGCAGTAAGAAAGAATTTACACTTTCTTACCCACTAAAAAAGAGACAGGTTAGTAACCCCGTCTCTTCATCATAGGTATAAAATGCTTGTTTTATTACAACTTTTTATCCAACCTGAAAAATTCCCTAGCATTTTTAGTAGTGTTCTCACTTAACTCTTCAACAGTAATCTCTCGTAATTCTGCTATTTTTTCGGCGACCAGCGTTACATAACTTGGTTCATTTCGCTTCCCACGATTTGGATGTGGAGCAAGAAAAGGTGCATCTGTTTCTACAAGTAACCGATTTAATGGAACTTTAACGGCTACCTCCTTTGGATCAGAAGCATTTTTAAATGTTACTGGACCGCCGAGAGAAATATAAAAATTCATGTCTAAACATTCCTGCACGTAATCGACAGTATCGTTATAACAATGCATGATACCGCCAACTTCTTTAGCGTTTTCCTCCTGCAAAATAGCAATAATGTCCTCAGTTGCCTCACGGTTATGAATGATAATTGGCATGTCGATCTTTTTTGCAAGTCTAATTTGTTTCCTAAATACGTCCTTTTGCACATCCTTAGGTGACTTATCCCAGTGATAATCCAATCCCATTTCGCCAATTGCAACGACTTTGGGATGAGCAGAAAGTTCTTCAATCCAAGCTAAATCTTCTGGTGTCATATCGATTGCATCAACTGGATGCCAGCCTACAGCAGCATATATTGTATCGTATTGTTCTGCTATCTGTATCGCAAGTGGTATGGTCTCCCTGTCAAACCCAACAACCACCATATGTGTAACACCTGCCTCAAAAGCGCGTTTTATCACTTCATCTCTATCCTCTTCAAATTGTCTAGCATTTAAATGTACATGTGTATCAAAAAGCACATAATCACTCCTTATTAGAAAAACTTTGCTTATCGCCAAGTCTGAATGGCGAAAGCCTTAGTTGCATTATGCAGTAAGAAAGTATTTATACTTCTTACCTGCAAATAAAGGTCTGGCTCCCCATTGTCAAGAAGCCAGACCTTACGTTTTATTTTACTACCGAACCATTTGGTAAGGATTGTTCAACTGTTGCAAGTGACAGCTTTCCGTCAGCATCTTCTCCAGATAAGATCATACCTTCAGACATTTCACCACGTAATTTAACTGGCTTTAAATTAGTGATGCAAATAACCTTTTTCCCAACTAGTGATTCTGGGCTATAGTGCTCAGCAAGACCAGAAACTACTTGTCGTTTTTCTTGACCTAAATCGAGTTGCAGTTTCAATAACTTATCGGCCTTTTTCATTTTCTCAGCTTTTATTACCTCTGCTACACGCAAATCGAGTTTCATGAAGTCTTCATAAGCAATTAAATCTTTTGCCTCAGTCTCAGTTGCCGCTGGTTCTTCTTTAGGTGTTGCCGGGTTTTGCATCATTGCTTTTATTGTCTGGACTTCTTCTTCAACATCTAACCGAGGAAAGATTGGTTCACCTTTAATGACGCGTGTTCCTTCTTTAATCTGTCCAAGTGTATATATACTTTCCCATTCTTTATATTTTTCATCTGTGATGCCAATCTGACGAAAGATCTCATTAGGTGATTCTGTCAAAAACGGTTGTAACATAACACCAATGATACGAAGAGAATCTGTTAAATGAGCCATTACATTGCCTAGACGTTCTTTTTTGCTATCGTCCTTCGCTAAGACCCAAGGCTCCGTCTCATCAATGTATTTATTGGTGCGACTTACAAGTTTCCATATTTCTGAAAGTACGACAGAGAACTGCATGTTTTCAAGGGATTCTTCTACCTGATTTATGGTTTCTGTTACAGTCTTTTCCAGACTTGCATCTATCTCTGTTTCAGATTTCCTGTAAGCTGGAACCTGACCGTCAAAGTATTTATCAATCATTGCTACCGTGCGGTTAAGTAAATTACCTAAGTCGTTAGCAAGATCATAGTTGGTACGGTGCACGAATCCTTCTGGTGTGAACACACCGTCCGACCCAAATGGCACTTCTCTTAACAAGTAATAACGAACTGCGTCAAGGCCATAACGATCTACTAGCTGAATTGGATCAACTACATTACCTTTTGATTTTGACATCTTTCCATCCTTCATCAGGATCCAACCATGTGCAAAAACCTTTTTTGGTAGCGGTAAATCTAGTGCCATCAACATGATTGGCCAGTAAATCGTATGGAAACGCACAATTTCCTTACTCATTAGGTGGACGTCTGCAGGCCAATAGTTTTGGAACTTACCGTCGTCATCCGTATCATACCCAAGAGCAGTGATATAGTTGCTCAATGCATCAATCCATACATAAATAACATGCTTTGGATCACTCGGAACCTTTACACCCCAATCAAACGATGTACGTGATACTGCTAAATCTTCAAGTCCTGGCTTGATAAAGTTATTGAGCATTTCGTTCTTTCGACTTTCCGGTTGGATAAATCCTGGGTTTTCATCATAATGTTTGACCAATCGATCGACATATTTACTCATTTTGAAGAAATACGATTCTTCTTTCACTTTCTCAACTTGTCCACCGCAATCAGGGCAGTGCCCGTCTTCTAATTGACGTTCTGTGAAGAATGACTCGTCTGATGTACAATACCAGCCCTCGTATTGATCTAAATATATATCACCTTGTTCAAGCAGTTGGGTAAATATTTTTTCAACGACCTTTTTATGGCGTACTTCAGTTGTGCGAATAAAATCATCATTCGTTACTTTAAGCTTTTTCCAAAGACCCTGAATCCCCTCAACTATTTCATCAACATAATCTTGTGGAGATACACCTTTTTCCTCCGCCTTACGCTGGATCTTTTGTCCGTGTTCATCTGTCCCGGTTAGATACATTACATCAAACCCACGCATCCGCTTATACCTTGCTATTGCATCGCCAGCTACCGTTGAATAGGCATGGCCAATATGTAATTTACCACTTGGGTAATAGATCGGTGTTGTAATATAGAATGTTTTTTTATCATTCACCATGAAACTACCTCCTTTTTCCAACCGCTATTGACAAGATTGGATATGAAAACTAATACTATTGTAGCGATTTTATCATAAAATTTCCATTATCATATAATCGGTTCGACAAATATTCTTAAAAACGACATTAAACAACTAAATTACCTTATTGATAAAACTTTCTAATTTGTCAATATTTTAAGCAAATACAAATTGACATAAGTGGAAATCGTTGGTACTATATTTTTAGAAACATGTCGAATCTTGACGAATTTACGTCTTTTACCTGGGGGAAAACTGAATGAAGTCTACTGGAATTGTCCGTAAAGTTGATGAACTCGGCCGAATTGTCATCCCGATTGAGCTAAGACGAACGCTTGATATTCACGAAAAAGACTCGTTGGAAATCTATGTTGATAATGACAAAATTATTCTTAACAAATACAAACCTAATATGACATGTCATATTACTGGTGAAGCCTCCAATGAAAACCTATCGTTGGCAAGTGGAAAACTAACACTTAGTCCCGATGGAGCGAAACAACTAATCAAAGAACTGCAATCTAAATTCAATGTCTAAATATGTCGATTATACTACCAAAAGAAGAACTGTGAGTTGTCTACTGAAATAGTGGCAAGTCATGGTTCTCCTTCTGTTTTCATCCATTAACCATTAATATGATATGTTTGGTATACTTCACGCTTAGCCATTTTCCGATCAAGAGCAACTTGCTTTATCGCTTCTTTACTCGATAAACTCTCTTCTATATAATGTTTCACATGTTCCACTACTGATAAATGACTCCACCAGAGGGCATCTTGTGAAGTTATACTTTCTTTACTACCTTCAACAACTATACAAAATTCTCCTCTTAATTCCGTCGCTTCAATCCAACCTAGTACCTCTGATGCGGTTCCCCGTATATATTCTTCAAACCGCTTCGTTAGTTCTCTTGCAAGCGTAAGTTTTCGGTCACCAAACTGCTCGTAAATGGCGGACACAGTTTCCTTTAATCGATGGGGAGACTCGTAAAATAATAGGGTTGACTGCATTACTTTCATCCGTTCCAATTCGACTAGTCTATCCTTTTTCTTTCTGGGTAAAAAACCATAAAACAAAAATTCAGTCGTTGGTAAACCAGATCCTATAAGTGCACACAATGCAGCATTAGCCCCTGGGAGAACAACTACTGGTATTGTTGCTTCAATAGCTGATTGGACCATTCCGTACCCTGGATCAGAAATGCCAGGCATACCTGCATCACTTACGAATGCAATTGACTCCCCATTTTCTAACCTCGCTAGTAACTGATGTCCACGTGATTCCTGGTTGTGCTCATGGTAGCTGATGAGCGAGGTTGAGATATCAAAATGATTAAGTAATCTTTTGGTATTACGTGTGTCTTCCGCTGCTATTAAGGAAACCTCTTGTAACACCTTTAATGCACGGTAAGTTATATCTTCTAAATTACCGATTGGTGTAGGAACAATATAAACAGTCCCCTTATCAGTTGATTCAAAGCTCTTTTGCGTATTCATTTTGTCCCACCTCAAGTTTGTTCGATAAAATTAAGTGCTGTTTTTCATTTCTTTTTAATTGCTTAATCGCATATTCCTTTTTTAACGCTTCTTCTTTTGTTGAAAACTTTTCGATGTATTCTACACTAAATGGCCCCCGGCCCCGTGTGTATTTGGCGCCTTTTCCACATTCGTGCATATGTAAGCGATTTGTTAAATCATTTGTATAACCTGTATAAAGCGTAGAGTCCTTACATTTTAAAATATAAACGATATGTTTATTATCTTCCATGTATAATTTCCTTCGCCTCTGCTGTATAAGTATTATCTTCATCATAGATGTATAAGGGTGGCAATATGGTTAGGTCCGCTTTTCCATCCCGAATCCCTTCAATTAGTAGCATATTTGCTTCGCGACCCATTTTTGGATAAACCAGTCGGATTCGTTTTGGTTCGAGCTTGTATGCACGGAATAAACTAAGAATATCAACAAGTCTACCCGGTCTGTGAACCATTGATACCTTGCCGCCAGGTCGTACATGCAACTTGCATGCCTTCACAACATCTTCTAAGGAACAAAACACTTCGTGACGTGCAATTGTTAAAAAATCGTTTTTGTTTTGTTCATTCTTTGCTGGTGTTTTAAAATAAGGTGGGTTACACGTCACGACATCAAACGAACTATGCCTCAATTCATCCTTCATATTGGTTAGATCACCATGTATCATTGTTATTTGCTCATTTAACTCATTTAAATCTAGGCTTCTGGTTGCCATATCATGCAAACGCTTCTGTATTTCCACCCCAGTTATCTGGGCACGTGATCGTCTTGTTAAAAGGAGCGGAATAACACCATTGCCACTACATAAATCTAATATTTGACCCTTTTTAATTGGGACATAGGTAAAATGCGCAAGTAGGACAGCGTCAAGAGAAAAAGAGAAAACTGTTGGACTTTGAATAATTTGCATATCGTCCTCTTTTAATAAGTAATCTATCCGCTCGTCATCAAATAATTGTACCATTTTATTAAACCCTTTCTCTTCCTATGTAAGAAAAGCTGTCTCGTTTGTCTTAGGCAAAGACAACGAGACAGCTGATCACTAATTTATTTATTTTTGTTTAAGAACAATAAACAAAACAGACAATCTTCATCCTGCCTTGGACTACCAAAATGAACGTTACAAATGTGGAAACCTTCTTCATATAACCTTGCTAAGTTATCATACCCTTCACCAGGAATTTCACTCTCAGCATGACTATGGTCATTATCTGTATTTTCATCTTGCTTTTCGCCACCGTCTAAGCGATTGCGTAGATGGTGGTTTTCCATGGCAAGTCTATTGTTCTCCTCAAGCATTTTACCCAAATGATCTTTTAAATCACCCAGTTGCTCATATAGCTCACCTATTCGCTTTTCCATATCTGATACTTGATCAAACACTTCTCGTTTCTTCACGCCTTCTACACCCCACTATTCTGTGGCTTGCGCTTTTATTATTCCTTCATCGACCAATTCATCTAACGTGTATTCAATTACACGTTCTTTTTCAGGAATTTCAATTTGAACGACACGTTCTAGGATGTTCATACCAACCACTTTTCCTTTACCGAATGGAGTAATCACCTTTTCCCCATAATCCGGTAAGGTACGTTTTGCTGTCTCGTAATCGTCATTCTCATATTTCAAGCAACACATTAAACGACCACACAAACCAGAAATTTTTGCTGGATTTAAAGATAAGTTTTGATCTTTTGCCATTTTAATAGAAACTGGCTCAAAATCCCCTAAGAATGTTGAACAGCAAAGCATACGACCACAAGGACCGATTCCTCCCAACATTTTTGCCTCGTCTCTAACTCCGATCTGCCTAAGCTCTATTCTTGTCTTAAATAAAGCAGCCAAATCCTTTACTAAGTTGCGAAAATCAACTCTTCCATCTGCCGTAAAATAAAAAATTATTTTATTACGGTCAAAGGTATACTCTACCTCTACTAGTTTCATATCTAGTTTATGTTCGGTTATTTTTTCAGAACAGGTTCTTAGTGCCTTTTCTGAGAGCTGATGATTTTCTGCAACCGTCATTTTATCTTTCTCATCTGCCAAGCGAAGTACACGTTTAAGTGGCAATACAACATCCTCAACGTCTACTTGTTTACTTGCGATGACAACTTTACCAAACTCTATACCTCGAACCGTTTCAACAATAACATATCCATCTAAGGTAATGTTATGATCTCCAGGATCGAAATAATATATTTTACCCGCTTTTTTAAAACGGACACCAATAACTTCAATCATTTAATTCACCTCTGTATATGAAGTGTAAGCTGTTCTATCACTAGTGTAGGATGAACATTTTGCTTCAATTTTCGCTTCGCCTGAAGAATAAGTTGTAAGATAGATAAAGCCCTTTCCTGCGAAAAATATAAAGCTGCTTGTTCCAAATTTGCGTCCTGTTTGCGGTACATGACTAGCTCTTCGTATTCAATATGGAAATAGATAATATCTTTGAAGGCTAATAGCAGCAAATCTAATCCTTGTTCAAGCTGATTTCTCTCTTTGAAGTGGGCTAACCATTGATTATGAATATATAAATATACTTCTTCAGGTTTTACGATAAACATTTCTACCAATTGTACCACTAATTTTCTAGCCTGTGCAAACCACTCATTACCATTTAGCTCAATCGCTTCGTTTAAATTATTAGTTAGTGCTCCCAGCAGTGCTGCATTACTCTCGGCAACGCCTGCATTTAGTAATTGTTTTTGAAATTGCTCTGGATTTAGTGGCTGCAGGTCAAGTAACTGACAGCGGGATCGTATAGTAGATAGAATGGATTGGCTGTTTTCTGTTAGCATTATGGCAGTTGTTTCTAAATTTGGTTCCTCCAGGAATTTCAATATACGATTGGCAGCATTTGTTGTTAATGTATCTGCATCTTTTATTATATACACTTTTCTCGCTGACTCAACCCCACTATACTTGAACTCTTTCTGTAAATCATCTATTTGTTCTTTTTTAATGGATAGTCCATCAGGTTCAATCCAATGAACATCTGGGTGGTTACCAGAATCAATTCGCTTGCATGTAAGGCAGTTATTACACGGGTCCTCATCAATTCGATTTTTACAAAATAATACCTTTGCAAGTAACCTTGCAATTTCTACCTTGCCTGTACCTCGTTCCCCATGAATCAAGTATGCATGGGAAATGCGATCTTTCTGTATACTGTTTACCATAATTTTACTTGTTAAGGGTTGAATGGCTGCAATCTGAGACCATGTTTTCATGACTTCCATCCTTACGTGTACAAATTAACTAACAATCCTTTAATTTCTCCAATTAGACCGAGTAAATCAACGTTTTTCTTTTCCTGGTTCATTAATTCTTCCGTTAATTCAATTAGTTTCTCATCTATTTCTTTCACAATTGAAAGCTTTTGGTTACGACTGTCTAATCCAAAGCTATGCGTTTGCTTTAAATCCAGTCCGTTGTATACCGTTTCCTGAAGAAAATCTTTGACCATTCGCTTGAATTTCACAAGATCCTTAAACGAACGGTATCTTGCGAGTTTTTCACCCTGAACGGTAATGCCCTTCATTAAAAACTGGAGCTCTTGTGCCTTCATTTTATGTGATTGGGTTTGTACTAGTCCATTGAAGTTTTGCTTTCCATCAAATGTTGATCTCGCTTGTTTATTCGTTGCTTCTAATTGTGAACGGATATCTTGACTAATTTTCATATATTAGCCCCTTTTAACATGAAATTTTCAACGCTTGTCCATCGTCATTCGCGGGCAACCACTATGCCCGCTTGGTAAACAGTCACCTATTAAAATTGGAAAAATGATTCTATTGGTAACACAAATACTGTTGCTCCACCGACTTCAACCTGTACTGGTTTTGGAATATACGAATCTGCATTCCCCCCCATAGGTGAGATGGGTGCAACCATCTGTTCCCGCTGCGAGCAATTTTCTCGGATAATATCTAGCGCTTCATCCAAATATTCATCTTGGCAACCGATCATAAGAGTCGTATTTCCTTCTTTTAAAAAGCCACCAGTTGTTGCAAGTTTAGTGGTTTTAAAGTTTTCATCACCTAAAGCATCAACCAGCCTATTGGAATCCTTATCCTGGACAACTGCAATGACAAGCTTCATCATGAAACTCTCCCTTTTAAAATTATTTAGACTTGGCTGTTCACCAAGTATTAATGCGACAAGCTTTGTTTTTCTTTCTTAATCAACTCTTACTACTAATAAAACGGTTAATTTGTTCTAACGCTGCTAATTTAACCTGTTCCATTGACTGATCTGCAGCAATGGTTTTGATACGTGCAGGGGATTTCTTAACAAGTAAATGATAAGCCTCATATACCAATTCATGAAAATGCAAATCCTCTAAGTCTAAACGATTCTTTTCTCTATCTTTATTCGCTATTATACGTGCCAATCCCTTTTTTGGTTCGATATCAAAAAATAAAGTTAAATCTGGCATACAATTTTGAATAGCAAATTGGTTTACTGTCAATACTTCGTCCATACCAAGACCCCTGGCATAACCTTGATAAGCTAAACTGCTATCAATAAATCGGTCACATAAAACTACCTTATCCTGTTCTAACGCAGGTAAAACTTTTTCCATTAAATGCTGTCTTCTTGATGCCGCATATAATAATGCCTCAGTCCGGGAATCCATTGCTGTATGGTGCGGATCGAGAATAATATGTCTGATTTTTTCAGCTATTTCAATCCCGCCTGGTTCACGAGTTACTAAAACTTCATAGCCCTTATCTGTAAGTGCTTGCTCAATCAATGGGAGAATAGTTGTTTTACCAGCACCTTCCCCACCTTCAAGCGTAATAAAATATCCGCTCACAACGTGTAATCCCCTTTATATATATAAATACATTTATCAATATCCTTGTTTTGCATCCTGGCACCCTGTTGCAAAAGGTCCTTAACTAAACCTATGTGATTGGCTGTAATCCGCTCCCCCTTCAAAATAATGGGAATGCCTGGCGGATATGGAATAACAGAATCGGCGGCAATCTCTCCAATTGCTTCGTTAAGTGATTGGAGATAAGGTGTTTGTTTCTTCATTAACTTATAGCCCATTGCCAATTCCTCTATAGAATTTGGAAAAACCTTTGTTATCTCTATTGTAGCATGCTTATCCATTATTTTTAATTGTTCTGTCACTATTTTTATCGAATTGCCTAAATGTCGTTTCCCATCAAAAACAGCAAGTCCGTGTATAAACAGAATCTGATTGTATGTTGCAAGCTCAGGATAAATCCCTTTTTCCTCAAACGCATGTGCTACATCGAGCCCAGACAAACCTGGCTTTGTTTGTAATGTTATTTTCAGAGGATCATCCCGGTCAGTTATCGGTAATACGTCCCAAAGAGTACTTTCAGCAAACAGTGAACGTATGTCTCTAACACTTTTCAGTATCAATTTAATATCATTATGGCTCATGGTAGCTAAGAATGATCGCGCAAGATCAAGCGATGCCATAAGTGGATAGGAAGGACTACTTGATTGAATCATTTGCAGGTAATGTGAAATATCCTGTTTTAAAATTAAAGGTGTATTCATATGCAAGTAGGAACTCATTGTCATGCTTGGTGCCATTTTATGTGCAGACTGGACAACCAGATCAGCCCCCAATTCCAGTGCCGAATTAGGAAACGGTTCTCCTAATGAAAAATGAACACCATGAGCTTCATCGACTAACACTGGAATATTATGTACATGTGCGTAATCGATAACAGATTTGATATCATATGTTTTCCCAAAGTAGTCAGGATATGTCAAAACGACTCCCTTTGAATCTGGATTCAAATCGATTGCTTGTTTAATAGAATCAAGGCTTGGACTAGTATAACGGTTAACAGTATGATCATATTCAGGAGCAATAAAAACCGGTCTTGCCCCGGCTAACTCCAATCCATTCATTACCGATTTATGACTGTTCCGCTGAACAATTATTTTATCCCCATCCGAACAAACAGACAGAATCATTGCCAAGTTGCCAGCGGTACTTCCTCCAACCAAAAAGAATGTATGGTCAGATCCAAAGTAATCTGACGCTAGTTCCTCCGCTTCTGCAATTACCCCAAACGGTGCGTGCAGGTCATCCAATCCCGACAATTCTGTCATATCAAGTGATAAAGCAGAACCAAAAACAGCCTTAGCCTGCTCAGGGAACAATGTGCCATTTTTATGACCTGGAACATGAAAAGAAATTGGTTTTTTACCGGAAAAATTTACTAACTTATTATAAATTGGTGTCTCCCTTTGCCTTTGCTTCACTTCAACGAACGCCCCATTTACTTTTGATTACTTCCTCAATTTTTATCTTTTGAATCATTACTCCAGCTCTGCATCTTGTCATCCTCATCGAATTCAATAACAACTTCTGTGACTCCTCTTTCCTGTAAAATTTTATTTTCAATTTTGTCTCGAACTGCGTCAGCTTCAGATACTGTCATATTGGGGGAAAATTCAATTTTTAATTCGACATGCAACTCGTCGCCCTCTTTAACAACCATTAGCTTTTTTATATCTTTTACGTGTTGTTCTGCAAAAACAAGTTCCCCTATTTTTTTCTCCATTTCTTCATCAGCTACACCTAAAACACCAGCAGCGTTATCAAGAAAGACACGTCCTACAACGTAAAACAGCATTAAACCAATTATAACGGAAGCGTATCCTTCTGCCTGATGAAATGGGGTATATGTCCCAATAACAATGGCTAACATTGCAATTAACGCACCCACTGTAGCAACCAGATCCTCAAGGAACACGAGTTTTGTTGCTGGTTTAGCATTTCCAACATTTTTGAAGCTTGTTGTAACTATACCGAACCCTTTAACTTCTTTTTCTCCCATTTCCTCTAATATCTCTTTCATTGCCTTATAAAGAACGAAAGACTCAAGTATTGCTGCGACACCCAGAACAGAAATGTTTAACCAGAACCATGAACCAGTTTCTGAAGGTTCAACAATATGATGAATCCCTTCTTTTATTGTTTCGTATGCTAAAATACCAACCACTAGAACAGCACCAAGTAATACCAAATTCACCAGTCTTGCAAACCCGCCTGGAAAACGATCTGTTGGTGCCTTTTTGCTTAAAGCTGATCCTATAAAAACAAAGAATTGATTGGCCATATCACCAATACTGTGCATCATTTCAGCGAACATCGCAACATTACCTGTGATAAAAAAGGTAAAAGCTTTTATAATCGCTATAACTGCATTCATAATGCTCGCCCATAAAGCAGATTTACTACCTTTTTTAAGTAATCCAAGAAACTCTTTCATTTTTTACTCCTTTCATCCATGCTAAAGGCTTTTATTTATAAGGCAGTTTTCTAAAAATTGTTGTGTTTGACATAAAAACTATAGGTTGCGAAGTATGCGCAGAGTTGTTTTCCGCGGGCACGGCCTCAGCCTCCTTGCCCTGACAAGGGGTATGCCGATGTTGTCCGCAAAGGACGGTCTTAGTCGGCACGCGTTATCTACCGCTCACTGCGGGGGTCTTCAGACTGTTCCTTTCGAGGCCACTGTAAAACTTATATATGGTACAAATTGTGTCGATCTGCCGTCGCATCTTCGAATATACTTCGCGCACCTTAGGGAGAGTGCCGAGCCTCCTCGGACTAACGTCCTGCGGTGTCTCGTCGATCTCTTACTTCCCGCAGGAGTCTACGTATATTCAAGATGCTAATTTGAAGTGAAAGTTAAATTTTTAAAATCTACCGCTTTTTCAGCGGCCTCGTTCCTTTCCCACTGGAGTCTCGCATTTTTACGCAGTTTAGTTAGCTTTCTGTTCAAGTGAGAAAAGTTCCCGTGAAAATATAGGATTCTTAGTGAAGGCAGAATACGAAGACTCCTACGGGAACAGCGCGAGTCCGAAGACCCCGGAAGAAGCGTTCTTTGCTTCTGAGGAGACTGAGGCCGTGCCCGTGGAAAGCGAAGTATTCTGCCGGAACGGCGTCGAAAAAACTTTCACTACATCACAGTTTGTATCAAGCGCGGGTGCTAAAAAAAAAAAGCGACAACATTTACGAAAGTAGCCTTTTTTTTATTAACTTTCATGTATGTACCTATTTTTGCTTAATATCATCTTCCTACTCATTAGGTTACCAATTTAGGTGAAAAAAAACCATTGTAATTAAAAATTTTTGTGAGTAGCGTCAACACGTGAAGAAATTTAAAAATGGCAAACAAAAAAGCCTTTGCATCGGTTTCGCAAAAGCTTAACAATATCTATGAATATAACCTTGGTTGATTCATATTTTTTAATTTTTGTAGATAATAATTGTATTTTTCTTCTCTTGGCTCGGTGTGAATCATATTCTGTTCACATTCACAGCAGATAAAAAGTGTGTATAAATGAATTCCTCTTTCTTTCTCTTCCTCACAAATTCCACAGCACTCATTTACATTGGTTGCTTTCATTTCCCCACCTCCGTTAGTTAGTTTCTCCTAATCTAACGAAATATATACATAGATTCTTTTAATCAATGAATCTGTTCTACAGTAAAGTATATGAGGATACCACCAAAATGTGTCTGTACACACTATACAATAAGAAAAATATGAATGGCAGTAAGAGAGGCGAGACCAAAAATCCCTAAAAATCCAGCGATTGCAGTAGTAAAAAGATTAATAGGTATGTGAAGACCAATTGTTCCTCCAAATACATTCAAGAAAAATAAAAACAGTACACCAATTGCTAATTTGACAACTCCTTGTCCAACAAAACGCATTGGTTTAGCTGGAGCGCCAACAAATAAAACCAATACAATTAATGCAACAATTATAGAAATAACGATTGTTGAGGTCAAAATAACCTACTCCTTCCTTGTCCCCTTTTTACTACATATGAGAGGAAACAAGGAAAAAGACCAATTTATTGTTTATTAATCGTAACGGATAGCACTAATTTTACGGTGTCTAGCCTCACGCAATAAGAACAGGTATTTTGCCTGGGAAAATTTTTCCCTGAATATTGCTGTTTCTGTTGGTTCTATACTTTGTTCAACAATTGACTCTATACTTTTCCATTCTTTTTCCAGAACAAAAATTGTGTCGAGCAATTCTTCATCAACATATTTTTTTTTATATTTTTTTCCCATGTTCTCACCCAACTTCTACAATTCTCTTCGTCCCTCTAAGGCTTTTGATAAGGTTACCTCGTCGGCATATTCCAAGTCTCCACCAACAGGTAATCCGTGAGCAATCCGTGTTGTACGGATGCCGGACGGCCTGACCAAACGTGAGATATACATAGCAGTTGCTTCGCCTTCGATGTTTGGATTTGTAGCTAGAATTAATTCCTCAACGTCTTCTGTTTTCAAACGATTAAGTAAATCAGGTACGTTTATATCCTCAGGGCCAATACCATCCATAGGTGAAATTGCTCCGTGGAGAACGTGGTATTTACCTCTAAATTCTTTCATTTTTTCCATGGCAATAACGTCCTTTGGATCTTGCACAACACAAATAATGGATTCATCACGTGAAGTATCCTGACAAATTGAGCACGGATCCTGATCTGTTATATGACCACAAATAGTACAATGTGTAAGCTCACGCTTTGCATTTACTAATGCATTGGCAAAGTTAAGCACATCATCATCCTTCATGTTTATAACAAAAAAAGCCAGACGGACTGCAGTTTTCGGTCCGATCCCTGGCAATTTTGTAAAGCTGTCAATAAGTTTAGCAATTGGTTCTGGATAATACATTAAAGTGCCTCCTAGAACATTCCAGGCATATTCATCCCTTTTGTGAATTGTCCCATAGTGTCATTCGTTTTGTCTTCAATTTGTTTTAATACGTCATTTGTTGCAGCTAGAATTAAATCCTGAAGCATTTCCAAATCGTCAGGGTCCACAACCTCTTCTTTAATCTCTACATCTGTAATCTCTTTTTTTCCATTAGCTGATACTGTAACCATTCCTCCACCAGCTGATGCTTCAAACGTCATTTCATGTAATTCTTCTTGTGCAGCCGCCATTTTCTTTTGCATCTTCTGCATTTGTTTCATCATATTTCCCATATTACCTTTCATAAGTAACTCCTCCTAGTATGTTTTAATCGTGAATCTCCAACAAATCATCTCCAACGAGTTTCCTCGCTTCATCAATGAGTGGATCTGCTGTTGTTTCTTGTTCTTCCTGGTTTGTGGTCTCTTCCTGTTTGTTTATATATTCATTTCGTAATTCCTGCCAATTATTCTCTGGGATTGGAATAATCGTTAACTCTTTTCCGATTGACTTAGTTAAAACAGCCTCAACAGTCTCCCTATTATCTAAAAATAAGGAACAGTGTATTTCATATTTAAATGCAACAACAAGTGCTGTATCTGATGCTGCAGCTGGTTTACTATCTTGGATTGTCGCGTGTGCAGGAGCATTTGCCTTTTTTAATGCGCTTAAAAAAGATCCCCATTCAGATTGAACCTGCTTTAGTGAAACCTTCTCAGCCGACTGCAGAACATGCCTGATTTTTTCATAAGGCGTTTTGTAACTGTTCTTTGATGCTCTCGATTGTGCTCTTCTCGGTTTCTCAGCTGGTGCAGCTGCATTAGGCGCGGGTGCTGCATTCTTCCACTTCTGCAGCTCCTTTTCGAGTATTTCTACTTTGTCTGATAATTTTTGAAGTGCTTCATCACTGACTGTTGCTTTAACAGACTCTGTACTCTCTGATTGTTTTGTATCACTTTTTGAAAGACTTAAAACCGCAATTTCTATGAAAACTTTTGGACTGTTACTCCATTTAATTTCCTGTTGACATTGATTCAATTCCATTATGGCATTCCGAATCCAATCAACCGTCACAAGCTTTGCAAGTTCTTTAAACGCTTCATCAATTATGGCCCGTTCTAAAATGCCTTCTAGTGATGGAGCACTTTGATATAGCATAAGGTCACGCAGAAAGTAAATAAGATCAAATACAAATCTTCCCGGATCTTTTCCATTTTGAACGATCTCATCTAATAATTTTAGCGCCTTTTGAACATCCTGTTTGTACATTTCCTGAACAATATCAGTTAAAACCTGTTGAGATACGCCACCTGTCACAGCTAGAACATCCTGTAATGTGACACTATCACCACTATAGGATATCGCTTGATCAAGAATACTTAATGCATCACGCATTCCGCCCTCAGCTGCCAAGGCAACTGTCTCGAGTGCGTCAGATGACACGGAAACTTTTTCCTGATCCAAAATGGTATGCATTCTATCTACAATTGCTTTACTTGATATTGGTTTAAAATCAAACCGTTGACACCTTGAAATGATGGTCAATGGAATTTTATGTGGTTCGGTTGTGGCTAAAATAAACACCACATGCTTTGGTGGTTCTTCCAGTGTTTTTAATAATGCATTAAAAGCATTAACAGATATCATATGTACCTCATCAATAATGTACACTTTGTAGGGAACTACACTTGATGCATATTTTACCTTGTCACGTATTTCACGTATATCTTCAACGCTTGTGTGTGAGGCAGCGTCCATTTCAATGATATCCGAAATCGAACCATCCTGGATACCACGGCATGCATCACATTCATTGCAAGGTTCACGAACAGGTGCTTTTTCACAATTAATTGTCTTAGCAAAAATCTTTGCAGCACTAGTTTTTCCAGTTCCACGAGGACCTGAAAAAAGGTACGCATGCGAAAATTTTTCCTGCTCAATCGCATTCTGTAATGTACGTGTTATATGTGATTGTCCCACAACATCCGTGAAATTCCTCGGACGCCATACGCGATATAATGCTTGATAGCTCATAATGGCTGTTCCCCTTTATTTATTCATCTTTAATTATACCCGAATTTGGGGGTGAATGTGAACCATAGCGATAAGTTTATTTAACTTAATTATAGAAAAATCTTAACTTGTTTTAGGAAAATTGGCTTATCGTTAAGTTATAATGGCGAAAGAATTGTTATTAACCTTCCTTAACAGTGTAAAAAAAGCCCTTGCCTGGTTACCCTGACAAAGACTTTTGTAGATTATTTATGTAAAGCCGTGCACCTACCATCGATATGGCGACCCTATGCGTTACGCAAGTTCATGGCTCGGCCTAGGCTTCCCCGCGGCACACGGAAATGATCACTTACTGCTGCTTCCTTCCGGACCTGACAGAATTCATGAGTTTCCATTGCGCAGGACCTGAGCGTCAACACCAATTCCTTACGGCAGACCATAAAGTCGTCATACCTCAGATAGGAATTCGGTCTCGCTATAGCGGATTGCGAGTACAGGGCACCGCTACCTCCCCACTTAGCACGGCGAATTCAATTATAACTAATTTCAACCAAGATTGCAATAGACAAGTAGCGGTAAATAATGACAGGTAATGAATGTAGTATGCGATTATCTACCATCGTTTGGACTTTATCAACAGTTATCCTGATTTTATCAACCTTCGTTTCGAGTATCCCGTTTTTTCATCCTTAGCTCTCTAAAGAAATCGGTTAACAACTTACTACATTCTTTTTCCATTACTCCACTTTCCAGCTCGACCTGATGGTTAAAGCGGGAGTCATTTAATAAGTTCATCAACGATCCTGCGCAACCCGCTTTTGGGTCAAATGCTCCAAATACAACACGCTTAATTCTCGATTGAACGATTGCACCAGCACACATTGGGCATGGCTCAAGTGTCACATATAGTGTGCAATCCTCTAAACGCCAGCTACCCATCCTGTCATTTGCTTCTTGAATAGCAATTAATTCAGCGTGTGACAATGTAGATTGTATTGTTTCACGTATATTGTATCCAGTTGCAATTACTTCCCCTTGGTATACGATGACGGATCCAATAGGTACTTCATTCCGATCTCTTGCATATAATGCCTGTTTTATTGCTTCCTGCATAAATGTAGTATCCATAAACATAATACCTCCTTTTTGATTAGTCCGTGTACTAAAAAGAATAAAATTTCCACTAATGAACACCTTAAATAAAGGAGGTGAAAAGTAATGACGGTTGGTACAAAGATGCAACAAACAATTGCTAGCTGCGAAAGCACACTTGCAAACTTACATTCGTTCTCACTTGAGACACAAAATCAAAATGCCAAACAAATGTTCAATAACTTATCCAATCAACAAAAACAGATTTTAGACAATCTCAATTCACGTCTACAATATATTGAATCGCAAGAACCTCAATATAAACAACAGTAGTTTCCCTAAACATACAATAATGGAAAAACTCCTTAAAATAGGGGTTTTTCTAAAATATAGAGGTGTTTTAATGGATGAATTTATAACTTACGTCTTAAAACCTTTACTGATCTTTGTTATGTCCTATATCTTCATCAGAGTTGGGGGCAAAAAAGCTGTTTCAGAAATGAATAGCTTTGATTTACTGTTTATTCTTGTCCTGGGTACAATTATTAGTGAACCGCTAGTAACGAAGAAGCCTTTTGAAGCATTACTTTACGCTTCTGTATTCTTAATTGTATATATTACTTTTTCCTATTCTGTACTAAATAATAAGTTGCGTTGGTTATTAATTGCGTCCCCTACAGTGTTAATCAGAAATGGTGACATTGATGAAAAGGGACTTCGAAAAGTTAAAATGACTACCGGAGAATTAATTAGTAATTTGAGAATTAAAGGATATGAAAATCCAACTGACATAGAAATTGCTATCATGGAGGACATGGGTAAATTAAGTGTCGTCCAAAAATCATATGCACGGCCTCTTCAACCAAGTGATATTCAATTGCATCCATCTCCAACATTTATTCCTATACCGATAATTATGAATGGACAAATTCTTAATCATAACCTTAAGTTCCTTCAAAAAGATAATGATTGGTTGGACATGCAGCTAAAGGCACATGATTTAAGTCTAGATGATATATCCGGCGTTACATTGGGAACCTACAATCAGCAGGGCACCCTATCCATTGATTCAGATAATCCAAATCTAAAAGGAACGAACAATCCATATTTTTATAAACCAGGAAACCAAAATTAAAAAATAAACCCGGTAAAGTAGGATTCCTTGGAAAAACCCTATCTGCACACATTATAAATGATATAAACTCTAAATGTGAACTAAGAATCAAACTTTTAATTTAATTGGAGTACAAGTGAAGCATTCAAAATTAATTAGTTCTTGCTCCAGGTTATCATCATATATCTGGAACCCCTTTCATACCATGTTAATAGACATCGGTTAGAGGAGGGTTATTATGCAGATTCATGTTGTGAAACAAGGAGACACCATTTTCAATATAGCAAATACATACAATACACCAATGGAAGTGATTATTGAAGCAAACGAGTTAGAAGCACCGGGTGCACTTGTAATTGGGCAAGCACTCGTAATACCAATCGTTGGTCAATTTTATTTTGTACAAGGCGGGGAAAGCTTATATACTATTGCACAAAAGTTCGGTTTAACAGTGCAGGAATTAGCCAGAATTAATAATATTTCAGTAGAGAACACATTGCCTGTAGGATTTCGATTATATATTCCACCACAAGAGGAGCCTGATATCGTATCAGCTGCATACATTGAACCACGAGGAGATGCGGTATCAAGTACACTGGAAACTGCTGCGCGAAAAACATCACCTGTACTAACTTACCTTGCACCGTTCAGCTATACCATTAACCGGGATGGTAGCCTAAACGCTCCACCATTAAACAATTTTAAGACCATTGCAGCCAACAACAATGCGACTCTTATGATGGTAGTTAGCAATCTGGAAGAGGGTGAATTCAGCAAGGAACTTGGTCATATTATTTTAACTGTTCAAGCAGTACAAAATAATCTTTTGGATAACATTGTAAACATTGCCACCTCTGTAGGTTTTTCAGATGTTCACTTTGATCTTGAGTTTTTGCCCCCTGATGATCGCGAAGCCTATAATACCTTTTTAAGAAAAGCAAAAGAGCGTTTAACACAAGCCGGTTTACAAATTTCAACCGCACTTGCACCAAAAACAAGTGCAACACAAGAGGGAGCTTGGTATGAAGCACATGATTATGCCGCCCATGGGGAAATTGTTGATTTCGTTGTGTTAATGACATATGAATGGGGTTATAGCGGTGGGCCACCCCTACCCGTCTCTCCTATAACAAATGTGCGTGAGGTAATAGAGTTCGCTTTATCTGTTATGCCTTCCGAAAAAATTTTAATGGGTCAAAATCTGTATGGCTATGATTGGACACTTCCATTTGTCGAGGGTGGGGAACTCGCGGATGCGCTAAGCCCTCAACAGGCTATTGCCTTAGCACGAAAGGAAAATGTTGCTATTGAGTATGATGAAGAGGATGAAGCACCTTATTTCAGCTATTATGATGCAGAGGGTGCGGAGCATATGGTTTGGTTTGAGGACGCAAGATCAATTCAGGCAAAATTTGATTTAATCAAAGAGTTAAATCTACGTGGTATTGCCTATTGGAAGCTCGGGTTGGCATTCCCTCAAAATTGGTTATTATTACAATCAAATTTTGAAATTGTAAAAATTGATTAACCAGGATTGGCTTCACTTTGAAATCCCTAAATTCTAGAGTGAATTGTTAAAAAACCACGTGAACATAGTAAATGTCCACGTGGTTTTATCGTTTTATTTTAATACATTTAGTGATTCACGATTAAATGCAGGAATATCATCCGGATTTCTGCTTGTCACTAGTTGGTTGTTGCATACGACAACTTCCTCATCCTTAACGGTAGCACCAGCGTACTCCATGTCTACTTGAATAGATTTAAAGCCAGTTGCTTTTCTTCCTTCCAGGGTTTTAGCTGTGATTAACAGTTGTGGCCCGTGGCAGATTGCAAGTACTGGTTTTTTAACATCCATAAAATGTTTTGAAAATGCTACAAATCGTTCATCAGCACGTAATTGGTCTGGCGAGAAACCGCCTGGTATAAATAACGCATCATAGTTGTCAGGATTCACATCATCAATATTTTCATCAATCGTAACTTTTGCCTCTCCATTTTTTCCAGTTACTTTCTTGCCTTTTTCTTTTTCAATCGTTACTACTTCATGACCAGCTTCCTTAAAAGCTTTTGCTGGACCAGTGTATTCCACATCTTCAAACATATCTGTTATAACACATGCTATTTTTTTACTCATTATTCATCGCTCCTTTTAAAAAATGATTCACAAATATTTAGAAATAAAACATATGACGGGCATTTGTATATAATGGTTGATACATTCAAAAGGGGCGCCTATTTGGCACCCCTTTCTGAATAATTTATTCCTCTAAAGTTGACGTATCGCCTGTTGGCAGGCCTAGTTCCCATGATTTCAACAAACGACGCATGATTTTACCGCTTCGTGTTTTTGGAATAGAGTCCTTCACTTCAATTTCTCGTGGCGCTGCGTGTGCGCTTAGTCCAGTTTTGATAAACACACGAATTTCTTCTAGTAATTCAGGTGACTCCTCAAAGCCTTCATTTAGTGTAATAAATGCCTTAATAATTTCACCACGTTCAGGGTCAGGTTTACCGATTACTCCTGCCTCTGAAACTGCTGGATGCTCGAGTAGCTTGCTTTCTACTTCAAATGGCCCTACACGTTCGCCAGACGTATTAATAACGTCATCTAAACGACCCTGGAACCAGAAATAACCGTCTTCATCCATATAGGCACTATCACCCGATACATACCATCCATTAACAAAGTAGCTTTCAAATTTACTTTGGTTATTCCATATTTTACGCATCATTGATGGCCAGCCTGCTTTGATAGCAAGGTTACCCATTTGATTCGGTGGAAGCTCATTTCCTTCGTTATCTACAATTGCCGCTTCTACTCCTGGTATTGGTTTCCCCATTGAACCTGGACGCAATTCCATAGAAGGAATATTCACAATCAGCATAGCACCTGTTTCCGTCATCCACCATGTATCATGGATACGCATTCCAAATGCTTTCATCCCCCATACAATTACTTCTGGATTTAGTGGCTCACCAACACTCATGATGTGGCGAAGTGATGTGAAGTCATGGTTTTTAACTTTTTCTTCACCTGAACTTACTAATTTACGAAGAGCAGTTGGTGCTGTGTACCATACAGTTACATTATTTTTGTCAATCGTTCCATACCAGTCATCCGCACTAAACCGGCCTCCGCGAACTACGTTTGTTACACCAATTAACCATGGTGCAAAAATTCCGTAACTTGTTCCGGTTACCCAGCCTGGATCTGCAGTACACCAATAAACATCATCTTCATTTAAGTCCGCAACCCACTTGCCCGTCGCATAATGCTGTAGCATTGCATTGTGTACGTGGTAAACACCTTTAGGCTTACCAGTAGAACCAGACGTATAATGAAGCAGCATTCCATCTTCTAAATCGACCCATTCGATATCAAAATCAGTTGATGCTTTCTTCATTTCATCTGCATAGTGAATGTACTTATCTCCAGTTTCATTAGACTCACCTATTAGAACAACTTTCTCTAAGTTAGGTAAATCCTCCTGTGGGACCCTTCCTAATAGTTCTGGGGTTGTAATCAGCATTTTCGCTTCACTATCCTGCAGGCGATCACGTACAGCTTGCTCCATAAATGCTTCAAACAATGGGCCGGCAATAGCGCCCGTCTTTAAAATACCAAAAAATGCAGCGTAAAATTCAGGAGCACGTGGTAAGAACAAGAAGACCCGGTCACCTTTATTAACATCATACTTTTTCAACACATTAGCAAACTGGTTGCTTTGCTCTTTAATATCATTAAATGTAAGCTTTTCTTCACGTTCTGGTGATGAATACAAGAGTGCTATCTTGTCTTTTTTATCTGGATCCTCTGCATGACGATCAATTGCCTCATACGCAATATTAACCTTACCAGTTTCATTCCAGCTGAAATTTTTCTTCATGTCATCCCACGAAAAACCATTACGTGTTTTTTCATAGTCTTGCAGATTATGATTTCCTTTTTGTGCTGGAATACTTTTTGTTTCCATCAATTGACTCACCTCGTTATCATTTTTTGAAATCGTTTACAATCATTTAATTAAAAATTATTTAACTATTTAGGTAACTATTTACTATTTTAGAACATCGCGTCTGAATTTTAAAGTAATACACTTGGAGAAAAAAAGATTAGAAAACTGGACTTATCGCAAATCCTTATAGGTAACGCCTAACTGCCAAAAAAAATAAATAGGCGCTCTTCTCAAACTGCGAAGTTTACATGACAGTAAACTTTGAGAAAATAAGCCTATTTAGAAACTAACTTTATTATTCATTTAATGCCCTCGGCAGGATTCGAACCTGCGGCACATAGTTTAGGAAACTAATGCTCTATCCCCTGAGCTACGAGGGCAAAAAGAAAAGCGGAAGCACGTATGACCTGGAAGGCTCCATATGAGATAAAGAAAACACGAAGAGCATAGCGATTCGATGTTGAACTTATCGTAAGGAGGATCCTGAAGGGCACTAGCCAATGGGTGCAGTAGCTAGACAGATAAACGTCTAGAGCATTGGTTTTTAAAGACCATTTTCTATTATACAAAAGTTTTAACTAAATGAAAAGACTAACCTATCTATATGGAATAGAAACCAGGGATATGCTAAAATAAAGTACATCTGTCGAAAGTCTAGACATTGAAAGGGGAATACATATGGCAGACGCACCGTTCATTGCCATTGAAGGGCCAATCGGCATAGGAAAAACATCATTAGCAAAGAAACTATCTGTCCATTTTGATTTTCACCTGTTAAAAGAAATTGTTGAGGAAAATCCATTTCTTGGCAAATTTTACGATGATATTGATGCGTGGAGCTTTCAAACAGAAATGTTTTTTTTATGTAACCGGTTTAAGCAATTAGAGGACATTGAAAAAAAATATCTTGAAGAAAATAAAGCGGTTATCGCTGATTATCATATATCGAAAAACATGATTTTTGCAAAACGGACATTACAGCAGGATAAATTTGAAAAATACGAGCAAATCTACCATATTTTAACGAAGGATATGCCAGTTCCAAACATGATGATTTATCTGCATGCTAGTCTGGATACAGTTCTAGCAAGAATTAAACAACGTGGCCGTGAAATTGAACAAAACATTAAACCCTCTTATCTTGCACAATTGGCAAGCGACTATGAGGATTATATGAATCACTTTGAGGTGTTGCATCCTGACATCCCAGTTATTCGAATAAACGGCGATGAAATGGACTTCGTGAAGCGACAGGATGACCTGGACAAAATTATTGCACAGGTTAATAAACACCTTCACAATCACAAGGAAATTGCTAAACAATAAAGGGGAAAAAATCATGAATTTACGTGAAAAATATCATATTCCAAATGATAGTATCATTACTATAGCCGGAACGGTCGGAGTAGGAAAGTCAACCATGACAAAAGCACTGGCAAACGCTTTACAGTTTAAAACATCCTTTGAAAAAGTTGATGCCAACCCATATTTAGAAAACTTTTATGCCGATTTTGAACGTTGGAGCTTCCATCTGCAGGTTTATTTCTTAGCAGAACGATTCAAAGAACAAAAAAAGATATTTGAGTATGGTGGTGGATTCATCCAGGACCGTTCTATTTATGAAGACACAGGAATTTTCGCAAAAATGCATTATGAAAATGGTACCATGTCAAAAATTGATTATGAAACATACACCAACCTTTTTGAAGCAATGGTTATGACACCTTACTTTCCACATCCGGATTTGTTGATTTACCTGGAAGGTACATTTGATGAAATCATAGATCTCATTAAAATCCGGGGTCGGGAAATGGAAAAAAACACTCCTTTAAGTTATTGGGAAGAAATGTATACCCGCTATGAAAATTGGATTAATAACTTTAATTCCTGCCCTATATTACGGATAAAAATATCTGATTATGATTTAATGAAAAAAGAAGATTCTGTTGAACCTATTTTAGAAAAAGTAGGCCATTTTATTCAGCAATCCAGAAAATGGAAAAGTAGAGAACTTATAAAAAAGTAAAGAAGAGGTAGTTCATCTATTACGGTGAATTACCTCTATTTATTTTTGCCCAATTCAACAGACCTGTCACGTGCACTCTTGACGCATTCCATAATTGCGTTCTGGAATTTCATTTCATCCAACTTTTCAAGTCCTGCTTGAGTTGTGCCATTAGGGCTAGTTATTTTTTTACGTAAAACATCTGCTGATTCCCCTGACTCCTTAAGCATCTCCCCAGCCCCAATTATCGTTTGCATGATTAACGCTTTAGCGATATCTTTATCTAATCCTGATTGAGTAGCAACTTTCTCCAGTGCTTCTGCTAAGTAATAGATATATGCTGGCCCACTTCCGGAAAGTCCTGTAACAATATGCATATCCTTTTCATCAATTATTGCAGTGGTTCCTATTGTATTAAAGAGGGCTATTACCCCATCTAATTGTTCTTCTGTTATAGTAGTTGCGCGCGCGATAGCAGTTGCAGAATATCCAATTGATGCAGAGGTATTTGGCATCGCACGAACCACGGGAACATCTTTACCAATAATCGATGTAATATGTTCTATAGAAACACCAGCTAATACAGAAACAACCACTTGATTTGGGGTTATATATTCTTTTATTGCTTCAACAGCAGCAGTCAAATCATATGGTTTCATCGATAAAACAATTACGTCTGCGCCCGAAATAGCTACTTTTCGATCTGTTGTACATCGCACATTATACTTTACTTCAAGTCGTTCCAAACGTTCTTTGTTATCTTTATTAGTAACGAAAATTTGATTAGACTTCATGTGCTTGTTATTAACGATACCTGCAATAATAGACTCCGCCATTGAACCAGCGCCTACAAATGAAATTTTTTTCAAAATGCATTTCCCTCCTTAAAAAACTAAAAAACCCCAAGTTCATCCTTATAACAAGGACGAATTTGAGATTTGTATCCGCGGTACCACCTTAATTGGCTTTTATGCCCACTTTGTATTGATAACGCAGAACAAGCTGCGGTTAGCTTTTATTCTAACGACTTCCAGGTAGGTTCAACAATACTATACGATGGAATCTTTCAGCCTATGAATTCCACTCTCTTCCGTATAGACAATCATTTACTGACCTGTTCTTAGTTTTATCTAATATGGAAAACTTGGCTAATTGCCGAGCCTCAGTTGGTTTTCTTCTTGCGAATAATATACTTCCATGTCTTTCCTTTGTCAAGTACATTAGAAAACTTGGCTTATCACCAAGCCTTAATGGCCACTTAGTTGCACTTATGCAGTAAGAAAGGATTTATACTTTCTTACCTGCAAATAAAGCCGCTACATTAATGCAGCGGCTTTATATATATTAAGTCTATGTATTTAGGTTAAAAATGGAGGAGGAAGAGGGATTCGAACCCCCGCGGGCTTTGACACCCCTGTCGGTTTTCAAGACCGATCCCTTCAGCCGAACTTGGGTATTCCTCCATAATGGACAATTAATAATATATCATGGTTCAAATAGCTTGTCAACGAAATTAAGAAAAACTTTTTTCACAAAATTTTACTCCCAGTTTTATAAAGAACTGCGTCAGATTAGGGAAACGATGAATATATAGAAAAACCTAGGTTCTCGAATATAGAACCTAGGTTCTCATTATTTAATTACTTCTTTCCCGCCCATATAAGTACGCAACACTTCAGGTACTACAACAGATCCATCTTCCTGCTGGTAGTTCTCCAAAATTGCTGCAACCGTACGGCCAATGGCGAGCCCAGATCCATTCAATGTATGAACAAATTCTGGTTTACTTTTTTCTTCACGTCTAAAGCGAATTCCTGCTCGTCTTGCT
Source organism: Virgibacillus sp. DJP39 (assembly GCF_049310925.1). Taxonomy (NCBI): domain Bacteria; kingdom Bacillati; phylum Bacillota; class Bacilli; order Caryophanales; family Bacillaceae; genus Virgibacillus; species Virgibacillus sp. DJP39. Next base: position 43,476 of record NZ_JBMERP010000029.1, read on the forward strand.
TGGAAATCCTCAAAATTAGAGCAAGAAGAAATTTCACGATAAGTCTCCTGGCTTGGAATCCAAACCTCAATATCGTACTTTTTAGCAGCAGTAAAGCCTAAATCCGCTGTACACATGCTCATAACACGATATGGCAATTTGAGTAATTCCAGAACCTTTTCTGCATTACCAGTTAATTCTTCCAATACCTTATAAGAATCTTCAGGTTTAACAAACTGAACCAGCTCGACCTTGTTAAATTGATGCTGACGAATTAATCCACGTGTATCGCGTCCGGCAGATCCAGCTTCAGAACGGAAAGATGCACTAAATGCCACATATTTTTTTGGCAAATCATCAGTTTTTAAAATATCATCTCGATGATAATTCGTTACTGGTACCTCAGCAGTTGGCACCAAAAAGTAATCCCAGCCTTCCACTTTAAATGCATCTTCCTCAAACTTCGGAAGTTGACCAGTTCCAGTCATGCTTGTACGGTTCACCATGTAAGGTGGCAGCATTTCCGTGTAGCCATGCTCATCGGCATGCAGATCCATCATAAAGTTTAAAAGTGCACGTTCTAAGCGCGCTCCCATACCCTTATAAAATACAAAACGGCTTCCTGTAACTTTTCCTGCACTTTCAAAATCAAGAATGTCTAATTTTGTAGCAATATCCCAATGCGGTTGCGCTTCAAATGCAAAACTAGGGAGTTCGCCTACTTCGCGCGCTAATACATTATCATCTTCACTTTCTCCAATTGGTACACTCTCATGAGGAAGGTTAGGAATAGAGAGCAACATTGTTTCTAGTTTTCCTTCAATTTCTTTTAACTCGGTATCAAGAACTTTTATTTCATCACCAACTTCACGCATTTCTATAATAGCTGGTTCAGCATCCTTTTTCTCTTTTTTCAAAGTAGAAATTTGTTTAGACGCCTCGTTTCGTTTTGCTTTTAACATTTCTGATTTAGCAATTAATTCTCGACGTTTGCCATCTAACTCTTCAAATTTATCCAACTCTGATAGATCCTCACCTCTTTTGGCAAGTTTAGCTTTTACTTCGTCAAAATTATTGCGTAGATGCTTCATGTCTAACATAATTAAATTCCTCCTTTAAAATTTAGGCTCTTCCTTTTTTTTGTTGGTCTTTAACCTCGCAGTTGATAAAAAATGCGACATAACTTCTGCTACAGTATCGTCCGTCGTGGGCCGGGAATCT
>NZ_JBMERP010000030.1:0-40905 GCF_049310925.1 Virgibacillus sp. DJP39
TAACAGTTGTACCACGAACTTCTCCGTCACCAACAGGAAGTTCACGTAAATCAATTAAGTCAAAACCATAAATTCCCTTTTCACCTTTAACATTATTGGAATCGTCAATTAAAACAGCAGTTACGAACTTCTCGAAAACACTTTGGAAAGTTTCGTCAATGCCATTATCCTTATAGGCCTGATTATAACTTTCAATTGAATTCAGTGGGCTTTTTGCAACTTCAAGGATAAATTCTTGCCCGAATTGTTCGTAGTTATAAAGGGTAAATAAGTAAACAAGTCCATAATCAGCAATGGTTTCAGGACCAGTTTCCGCACCTACATGGTCATCCCAGTTAGTAAGTGAATTTTCAGGGTGATCTAGCAGGAAGTTGATCGAACCTGCGTCATGACCATAACCACCTAGATATTCAGAGAATGTAGAGAAACCTTCGTTTAACCATGAAGTTTCATCACCATCATTATCAGCATGAATTAAATGCTGCATCTCGTGAATGGTTGTACTGTAAAATGTATTTTCCAAACGTTCTTCCCAGTTGTTTGCATCAATAGAAATAATGTTTCTGTCCATAAAGTTTTCTAACGTCTGCCAGAAAAATCCGGCAACGAAAAATGGGTATGTTGGATCTTCATAATTATCATCTGGAATGTTACTTACTAGCATCTGTACTTTGTCACCATCAGTTTCATAATAGCCTTCTGGTAAACCTACCATACCAGGTAGAGGTGCTTGACTGCCGTCCAGTGAATCAGGTGTGCCAAAGAATCCTGTTACAGTTGGATAAATGTTTGAATCAAATTCAGCAGTAAGCTTGTCTACTTGCTCTTGAGTCACAACTTGTGCTGGACGTGGATCTCCTTCAGGGAAACTTAGATCATTAGCCACCCAAATTTCTACGTTTTCTCCAACACTGCGTAATGTGAATTGTTGGAATCCTAGATTACGATCGAGAAAGAATTTGGTGCCACCATCAAAGGTGAAATTAGAATCTGCTGTCGAGCTTGCTCCTTCTTCTTCGCCATCAAAATTAATACCTTCCGCAGATTCTTTAATAGTTTTAAGTGCTTCTTTCTTAAAATCTTCATCCTCTGATAACTTATTTAATTCAGAGGTGATATCTTTCACATCACCATATCGTTCCGTGTCCCAGTTTTCTACGGTGTCATTTAGTTTTTTACTATCTGCAAAAATAACTGAAGGTAAAACTAACGATAAGACTAAACCTAAAATAGATGTTAATGCTACTAGCTTCTTCATAAAAACCCTCCCAGAATTTTTCGCTCTAAAAGCTACTTAGGAAAAACTACTCACCTTCTATTAATTGAGATGTAAGTTTTTCGACTGAACCTATAACACGCGCCATATTTCTAATTATAAACGAATAATTAGAAGTATTCAAAACATTACGAATAGTACTTGGGGCCTATTATTTAGACAACGTTCATTCTTTTATAGGTACAAGGTTGGGTTTCTCCGACAATACTCTCTTTTATTAATTTGGTATGATACTAGTTTTAACACATACATATTTAGGGTAATGGTTAAAAGAGGTGTTGGATGTGGAAAATTCATTAAAGTTTAATGTAGTTTATCGTTGCACGGTTATTGTTTGGATGACTTTTAAATTTATTTGCCAGATTTCCTTTTTCCATATTAGACATCATATCTGGGATGAGCGAACGAAGCAAAAGTGGAACGCAATGTTAAAAAAGCAAGCAGGAGAATACAGAAAAACAGCTGTAAAGCTTGGTGGAATTTTGATAAAGGTAGGGCAGTTTTTGAGTACTAGGTCAGATTTCATGCCTGACGCCTTTATACAGGAATTATCGGGATTGGTAGACCGTGTACCACCGTCCTCTTTTTCATACGCTAAGGAATTAATGGAAAAGGAATGGGGAGGAGACATTTATGACTACATAAAAGAATTGGATGAAGAACCTGTAGCCTCTGCATCTATAGGACAAGTCTACAAAGGTAAATTAATGAACGGTGAAAAGGTAGCTATTAAGGTTCAGCGGTATCGTGTTCAGGATATTTTCCATATGGATTTTAAAGCACTAAAGCTCGTCTTCTGGACGATCAAGATTTTCACAAACTTTGGTAAAAAAGCAGATTTAAATGCTTTGTATCGTGAGTTAGTTTCTGTAATGGACCGCGAGTTGGATTTCGAACAGGAACGTGCGTATGGCAACTATTTTAAAGAACGTTATAAATCTAATAAATCTATCTATATCCCTAGTTATATGAACCAGCTTTGTACAAAAGAAGTACTGGTAATGGAGTGGATGGATGGTGCAAAAATTACAGATGCAGCCTTCATGAATAAACACGGGATTAATGTACAGCACACCGCAAAAACGCTGTTTGATTTTTATTTAGATCAGTTTTTGAATGATGGTAATTTTCATGCCGACCCGCATGCCGGAAATATTTTAATTCAATCAGACGGCACGATTGTAATTATTGACTTTGGAATGGTTGGTCAAGTGCAGAAGCAGGATACACATTATTTTAAACAATTGATTCAGGGACTTATTATGGATGATTACGATAAAGTTGTCCGCGTCCTGGACGACATGAACTTTGTTTTACCGAATGCAAATCTTGGTAAGCTGAAAAAAATGATTAAACAAACAATCGAGATGTATCAAAATGGATCATTTAATCAGATGGATGCACATACAATAGATACGATCCAGGAAGAGATCAGACTTTTTGTAAAAGACCAGCCCATTCAATTGTCCGCAGATTATGCTTATCTTGGAAGAGCAATCTCAATTGTTTTCGGGTTATTAATTAGTATTTATCCGGATGTCGATATCGAAAAATGGGCCAAGCCTAAAGTGAAACAATGGTTTGGTGGAAAAAGTTTCACGGATTCTGTCTATAAACAAGTTGCAAAAGATGCAACTAAACCAATTCTATCTTTCCCAAGAGCAATGTTAAGCTGGCTTGAAAATGGGGAAAAGAACAGACAATGGGAAAAAGAAAAACAACAAGTGCAACTGTTACATCATTTTTATATACTAATGGAGTTATTTAGCTTCCTATTAATGATAGGGGGAATGTATACAGGTCTGTTAATGCAATGGTTTACTGGGTATTTATTAACTGGTGCTTTCTCAATTATACTGTTTATTATTTTGTTTAAGCACTATCGAATGTTAGGATCGAGAAAATAGGAGGGTGTAAACGATGAGTGATTTTTTAAAAAAGGGATTTTTACTTGGTTTAGGTGCAGCGGTAAGCAGTAAAGAAAAGCTGGACAAGAAGCTGAAGGAATTGGTCGACAAGAATGAATTAACACGCGAACAAGCACGAACAGTTATGCAGAACTTTGTTGATAAAGGCGAATCAACAAAAGAGGGCTGGAGTGCTAAACAGTATGAAGAAACGCAAGGAATGGCCAAAGAACTGGGGCTTGCTACTAAAGAGGATATTAACGAACTTAGGGAAAGATTATCCGAGATTGAAACAAAATTACAACTGGATGAATAGATATGAGGCCGTCCTTTAACTAGGGCGGTATTTTTGTGCGAATAATATGGCCATACTAGTTGGCGTGGCGCGACGGTCGATATTTCATCTGCCTAAAGACCATTAAATTTTATGTTTAATAATGATTGACAAAGGTTATAAGTCTATTAAATGAAATTGATGAAGAGGCTGATGGTTTTTATGAAAAAAACTTTATTAACACCCATACTTTTACTTTTATCGGGTTGCAATATTACTGTGTTAAATCCCAAGAGTGACACTGGGCAGGACCAAGCTTTTTTAATCTGGTTTAGTTTTTCGCTCATGATGATTGTGCTGGTTGTGGTGTTTATTTTATTTGCTCGATTTGTATGGAAATACCGGGAAACGAGCTTTAATAAAGACGATCTTCCTAAGGACGTGAAAGGTAATAAAAAGCTTGAGCTAATATGGACGCTATCAGCCATTTTTTTGTTAGTTGTATTAGCTGTTCCAACGATAGCTATTACATATAATCAGTCTCCAGAGCTTTCCAGTACAGAGGATAAAGAGGAGGCAGTTCATGTCAATGTAATCGGACAACAGTTTTATTGGACCTTCACCTATGAGAACGGAAAGACTTCAACAAATAAATTGGTTATTCCAGCGGACAAAACCGTTACTTTTCATCTGAAGTCTAAAGACGTAATCCACTCTTTTTGGATTCCACAGCTCGCTGGTAAGACGGACGTCCTGCCCGGTAAAGAATTGATATACGAAATTGTTAATCCGCAAGCAGGAACGTATGAAGGCAAATGTGCTGAATTCTGCGGGCTTGACCATGCTAATATGCAATTCACAACAAAAGTAGTATCCACCAAAGAATATGAAAAATGGTTAAAAAAATAATTGCAGTAAAAATTTTTAAGGTAGAGGTGTGAACAATGAAAATACCGCTTTTCGGGCAAACCTTTATGGTCCCATCAGACGTGTTGGCGGCATGGATTTTAACGATATTACTAGGCATAGCCATTACCATATACGTTATAAAAAATCGAAAGTTACCTCTTATTTGGGGGTATATGCGGACGACTAATCACCGTAAAATAGGTACGCTATATGTGTTGTTTGGTGTCGTATTTTTTCTTCGCGCTGGAGTTGATGCATTATTAATTCGGTTACAGTTGGCAAAACCGCATAATGACTTTTGGGTGTTTCAAGGGGAAAAATATAATGAATTATTTACTACTCACGGTACAATCATGATTTTTTTTGTCGCAATGCCATTGCTAATTGGTTTAATGAATATTGCGGTTCCGCTGCAAATCGGTGCTCGAGACTTGGCATTTCCATTTTTGAATGCAGTTAGTTTCTGGCTTTTTTTAGCTGGAGCAATATTATTTAACATGTCATTTTTCTTTAACAGTGCCCCAAATGTAGGATGGACGGGCTATGCCCCGTTATCAACCGATACATTTACGCCTGGTGTCGGCAATGATTATTATGTTTTCAGCCTACAAGTTTCAGGGTTGGGGACTATTTTTACAGCGATCAATATGATTGTCACGATTATTCGGCACCGTGCACCTGGTATGAAACTAACCAGGATGCCACTGTTTCCTTGGTCAGCACTTATTACATCGTTTCTAATTCTAGTGGCATTCCCTGTTTTATCAATTGCATTATATTTACTAATGTTTGATCGAATGTTTGGTACGCATTTTTTCTTGGGTGATGTAGGAAACCCAGTATTCTGGCAACACTTATTTTGGATTTTTGGACACCCAGAAGTTTACATCTTAGCATTACCGGCATTCGGAATCTTTTCTGATATTATTTCAACGTTCTCAAAGAAACGGATATTTGGCTACTCGACAATGGTTATTTCGCTCGCATTGATCGGATTTCTGGGCTTCATGGTTTGGGCACATCATATGTTTACAGTAGGACTTGGTCCAATGGCTAACACATTCTTTGCGATAACAACCATGATGATTGCCGTACCGACCGGAATTAAAATCTTTAACTGGCTGTTCACCATGCGTGGCGGGGTAATTCGGATGACCACTCCAATGCTGTTTTCATTGGGATTCATTCCTACCTTTGTCATGGGAGGAGTGACTGGGGTCATGCTTTCGGTTGCTGCAGCTGATTTTCAGTATCATGACACCCATTTTGTTGTAGCTCATTTTCACTACACAATAATAGGGTCAACGATATTGGGGATTTTTGCCGGTTTATATTACTGGTACCCAAAATTCACTGGAAAGATATTGGATGAAAAACTAGGTAAATGGCACTTTTGGTTGTTCCTGATTGGTTTTCATATGACCTTTTTGCCAATGCATATAACTGGGCTTCAAGGCATGCCGCGGCGTGTCTACACTTACGGTTATGGCGATTCTCTTTATTATTTAAATTTAACCAGTACTGTTGGTGCATTTATTATGGGGAGTAGTATGCTTTTTGTTGCCTGGAATTTATATAAAACACATAAGCATGGAAAAAAAGTTGGGAAAGACCCTTGGGATGGCCGTACATTAGAATGGACGGTAGATTCACCATCTGAAGAACATACATTTGAGCCAATGCCGGTAGTTAGTGAGATAGATCCTTACTGGTACGCAAAGGTAGAAGGAAAAAAACTAGAAACAACGACTGATACAAGGCCAGCACCGATTTCAGTCGATTCGATTAAACCACTACTCATTGCTTTCTTTATGGCTGTGTTTAGCATTGGCATGATTTATACCTGGTACTGGCTGGCAATCTCAGCAGGTGTAAGCATTCTTGCATTATTTGTTTTGCGTTCCCTTACAGATGAACGAAAAAAAGCCTACAGTATGGGAGTGGCGTCCGATGAATAATAATCAGAAAGCATTGTTTAAAGATAAGCGGCTTGGATTTTTCATTTATTTATTTGTTGAAAGTGTAATGTTTGCAACGCTTTTTGCGACGTATCTAATATTCACACCACCTTCCAGTGATCCTATGCCATCGAAAGTATTTAGCATGAAAAGCTTGATAATGTCTTCCGTCTTCTTGCTTTCAAGCAGTGGGACTCTATTGTTCGCTGAAAAAGGATTAGACAAACGTAAAAAAATCAATATTATGATTGGCCTGGAAATGACATTATTACTTGGCTTAATATTCTTGGGATTGGAAATACACGAATTCTATAAATACGTAAAAGAAGGATACGGTATATCTGCAAATGTGTTTATGTCCTCTTTTTATGTATTAGTAGGATTGCACGCTGCCCACGTGACCTTTGGGATCGGATGGATGATTTTACTTCTAACGCAGTTTAAGAGAATGAAGATTCCATATGCCCTGTATATAGAAAAACAGCGCATCTTTCAATACTACTGGCACTTTGTCGACGTAGTATGGGTATTCATCATCATAATCGTATACCTACCCTATTTGATTTAAGCTGTTTTCTAAAAGCTTGTTGTTTCTGACACAAAATTTATAAACTGCGAAGTAACTGCTGGTTGTTTTCCGCTGCGGACCGTTGCTTTCCGCGGGCACGGCTTCAGCCTCCTCGAGAAAACCACTCTGCGGGGTCTTCAGACTCGTGCTGTTCCCGCAGGAGTCAACGGTCCTCCTCTCCAATCAACTGCCGTAATAGTAAGTGAGCCATACAGTAATGTTGAAACATCTTGTAGCGGAGGAAAAACACGAAGACTCCTGCGGGAAAGCGAAGTGTTGAGACCCCGCAGTGAGCGTTTTTTGCGATCGAGGAGGCTCAGCGCAAGCCCGCGGAAAGCGTAGTGATTTTTCCGCAGCGACTGCAGAGCGTCGAACATGATTTTTAGTTACTTCGCATTTTTCATCAAATGCGAAGATTAAAAAGCAACAAAACTTACGAAAAAAGTCTTAATTTAAGAAAAGCGGAGGCCACTGATCAGAAGCAGGCGTATAAGCAAGAAATCGAAGAACGCACTGGCTTGCACGTTCGAAGCGGGCTCGATGTAAAGAAGTAAATCCAAAAGGAGCTGTTTGCCATGACAAATGGTTTATTAATAGCGTTACTAGCAATTGTAGCAATCGTAGTCTTAGTACCATTAATTTTCATTATCTGGCTGTACACACACGATGAAAAGCAACAGGAACACTCTGTATTAAGGAATTATCCTGTTTTAGGTAAAGTCAGGTATATTACAGAAAAGATGGGACCGGAGCTACGCCAGTATTTATTTAATAACGATAGAGAGGGAAAACCCTTTAACCGTAATGAATTCCAATTTGTTTATAAAGCAGCAAAATATAATGATAGAATGATAGGCTATGGTTCAGAACGAGATTTTAATGAAGAGGGCTATCAAATCGTTAATAGTATGTTTCCCAGTCAACGGGAGGAAATGAAGATTGACCAGGAACCAAAAGTCAAAACAAGGCTGTATAGTGTTGATAAAGAAAACCTATTCAGTCGGAAGGAGCATCATGATGAAGGGGTTCTAGATCCTTTTTATTTAACCGATGATGATGCAATTATTCTTGGTAAGGATACTGTTCGAAAGCCGTTTAAAGTAAAGGGATTTATAGGGCAGTCTGCAATGAGCTTCGGATCATTAGGCGACCATGCAATAACTGCTCTTTCAAAAGGCCTTGGAATGGCTGGTGGAACTTGGATGAACACAGGTGAAGGAAGCATCTCCCCATACCATCAGAAAGGCGATGTTGATATTATCATGCAGATCAGCTCAGGACTGTTTGGTGTCCGTACAAAGGATGGTGAGTTGTCCTTTGAACTTTTTAAAAAGAAAAGTGAGATCGACCAGGTAAAAGCATTCGAAATCAAGCTTGCTCAGGGCGCAAAACAAAGAGGCGGACATGTGGATGGTAAGAAGGTAACAGAGGAAATTGCTGAAATTCGAAATGTAGAAGCCTGGCAACCAATCGACAGCCCAAACCGCTTTCATGAATTCAATGATTCAAAAGGATTACTGGAATTTCTCGATAAAATGCGTGATATCGGTGGCAAGCCGGTAGGGACAAAAATTGTAGTTGGTGACGAAGCACAACTGGAAAACTATGTTCAGGCAATGAAGGAGCTTGATATTGTTCCTGACTTTATTACAGTAGATGGTGGAGAAGGCGGTTCAGGAGCTACTTATTATGAACTAGCCGAATCTGTAGGATTGCCAGCATATGCTGCTCTACCATTACTTGATGATTTGCTTAAAAAATACGGTTTACGCGATCGTACTAAAATTATCGCTTCAGGAAAACTGTTGACACCGGATAAAATTGTGATGGCTCTCTCTTTAGGTGCTGACATGATCAATATTGCTAGAGGATTTATGCTATCAGTAGGCTGCATTATGTCTGAGGTTTGTCATACAAATAATTGTCCAGTTGGGGTTGCAACTACAGATCCAGACTTACAAAAAGCCTTAAGCATAGAAGAAAAGAAATACCGTGTAAGTAATTACCTGATAGCTTTACGAGAAGGTGTATTTGAAATGGCCGCTGTAGTTGGTATTGACAGCCCTACGAAGTTTTCCCGTGAACACATTATTTACAAAGATCAATTAAATAAAGCGTACAAAGTTATGAACTATTCGCACACCAGCTAGAGTATTATTGATGTTAGTGTTTTCAGTATATTTTATGAATTACCAAAATTTATATTGATTTTTCTGAGAAGTTGTGTAGAATCTAAAGTAGATAATAGAATTCCAGGGGGCATGATAGCGGTGGTAATAAGCTTTTTGAGTTTATTGGGTGAGACAAAACAAAAGCTTGGAAGAAATTTGCAACAAAATGAACTGGAATTTTTGCGATGGATGTATAAGCGTTATCAAGATGAAAAAAATGACCGGACAAACGTATCATAAAAGTTAGCGACTGAGAGCTAAAAAGTCTTGGAACAATTGTCCAGGGCTTTTTGGTGTGTGTAGCAAAGTTATTGCAATAAATTAAAGCTAAGTCATGTTATACTATCTTATGGAAAAGATGGTAAGGGAGTGTTCAAATGGCTATTTCGAATGAGACAATTCTGAAGAAAATGATGGACGAGCTCCAACAAGCTCAAACCAAAGCAGCTAATCATGATCAAATGGCAAAGCATATTGGAAATGTAAGGCTTTTAAGTGATTTAATCATGGATGCTGATCACGCCGATGAATCCGTAAAAAAAACAACTGATTTAAATGATTTTTCCTTAGATGAAATGGAAGTAATGTTAGGGAAGGCAAACACAAACAAGGTAACAGATTCAAAGCATAATGAAGATGATCAAGACGATGCAAATGGAAAGTCCATTTTTGACTTTTAATAAAGAGGTGAAAAAATGAAATTATTTCTTATTCTTGGCGCGATAAACGGATTCTTGGCTGTAGCATTGGGTGCTTTTGGAGCACATGGTCTTGAGGGGAAACTATCAGAGAAAGCTATTGATACTTATGAAAAGGCTGTTACATACCAGATGTTTCATACAATGGCATTATTGGTAACTGGATTACTACTTGTGAAGTTCCAAAGTGGAGGATTGATTTGGGCTGGATGGATGTTTTTTGTGGGTATTTTATTATTTTCAGGAAGCTTGTACATTTATTCTATCACTCAAATTAAAACATTTGCGATGATTACTCCGTTAGGCGGGGTAGCATTTTTAATTGGCTGGATTTTGCTAGGGTATGTAGTTGCGAAACACTTATAAGTAAAAAACAATATAGCTCATAAATATGATAAGTAAAGTAGCCTGTATGAAGTGCTTGAAAGCTTTATTTTGATTATGTGTATGATACTCTACCATCGCTTCAAAACAAAGACCAAATGCAATTAAGTAAATAACAAAAATAGCTAAAAATATAAACCCTTTTATCAATACAATTATTCCAGTAAGTACAGCTAAACAAAGTGATACTAGTTCTAAACGAATGAACTTTTCGTATGGATGTCGCATCGAGATCCCCCTATGATGAATTGAAATAAAAGAAGGATGACACATATAAGGATAAAGATCCCGCGGTGCGCTGTGGATCGATTCCATATAGGTCATCCTTTTTCTACTTTAAGCATGGTGCAGAATTAAAATATCCTTTGTTGCCCGCCAACTAATCTAAGATTTTTAAAGATTATCTATTTATCTGAGCTGTACCAATAGGATAGTTATAATCTAATTCTCCCTCAAATGTGATGTAATCTAAGTACACCATCAAAAGTAGAAACCGCTTATTAGTCTGCGGATCACTTAAAATAATATGATCCCTTCCTGCAGCTTCAACAATCCCTTTGAAGACTTTAGCGTTCCATTCCTGATTATTTTCAAAAGTCATGTAAATAGTAGCCATTTTGCCTAAATTAAGTCTTAGAATATTCTCGATATAGGACTGTTCCATTGGAAGTACACCATCAGGTTCATCTTGAGCAGGGTCAACTCCCTGATACGGATTACCTTGGTACTGTGGTTGGCCCGCTTGAAATGGTGTGCCTTGCTGGTATTGGAATTGAGGTGCCTGATACTGTCGAGAATCATATGCAGGGTAATATGCTGGAGATGCTTGTGGATAGTAGTAGTATGGATACCCTTGGTTTTGATCTTCACTCATAAAAAAACCTCCTAATTAATAATCAGTTTAATATTAATAAACTCCTGGACAAACAGATGAATCTGATGCAAAAAAGCAATGTGACTTATAGCGACCAGCATTCCATTGCCCATACCACTGCGCAGGACAATTACCCTCAGGCCGAAAGAACCAAAGAGAATAGGATGCTGGATGATATCTTCCACCTTTAATCGTCTTTCTAGCAAGTTTCTTATCCATTCCACGAGCACGCTGATAAAAATATCCCTTTTGTGTTGCTTCAAACCCACCAGGACTTTGAAACACCATATCCCGAATAGTGTTTATCTCAGTAAAATCTAAACAATCCGCTGCAACTCGGTTTACTCCGACATTGCCTACCATCAGCATGCCAAGTTTTCCATCACCCTCTGCCTCAGCTCGCATTAATCTCGCCAAAAGTGCCACATCTTGTTCAGTATGTTTGATTCTCGGCATAGGGTCACCCCATTTCCAAATACTCATTTTATTATATGCAGGATATACTATGTTAGAACTTAGGCAATGTGACTAAGACTAGCGAAGTGTTATGGCTAATGGTTTTGAGTGGAAGGGAGGTTGATAATGTGTGGATTCTAAAAAATAAAAAACCGTATCAGCTACGTAACTGATACGGTTTGTATATGTTTAAACCTGGAGAAATGCGGCTATTTTTTCATTTGGTAAGTGGTTTCCAACGAAAAATTGACCGAACTCACCATATTTCGCACTAACTTCATCGAAGCGCATTTCATATACAATTTTTTTCAAATCTAATACATCATGAGCGAACAGCGTAACGCCCCATTCCCAGTCATCAAATCCAAATGAGCCAGTAATGATCTGTTTAATACGTCCAGCATACTGGCGCCCAGTTTTGCTGTGTTCGTAAAGTAATTTCGCACGTTCTTTTTTATCCAGTGCATACCAATTTTCCTCACCGGCACGGCGCTTGTCCATTGGGTAAAATGAAATATGGTCCCACTTTGGTAAAATTGGCTTTAATCTTTCCTGTGTTTCAGGCAATGTTTCAGGATCAACATCTTTCTTTTGTGGGAAGTATTTTGAAAGTTCAACAACTGATACATATGAATAAGAAGGCTGAAGGAATTCAGCAAACTTTGTTTTATTGAATTCAGTTTCCACCGCGTTTAATTCATTCATTGTTGGGCGAAGAATCATCAGTAGAATATCCGCTTTTTGACCAACGATTGTATAAACTACATGGCTACCTTCCTTTGCTTCTTCTACAGAATCCCATTTTGCTAACAGGGTATGTAGTTCGTCGATGGCTTCTTGTCGTTCCTCACTTGTTACCATCTTCCATGAGGCCCAATCAATGCTGCGTAGGTCATGCAAACAATACCAGCCATCCATTGTTTCAACTGCTTCTGCTGCTACCATAAAAATCGCTCCCTTATGTTTGAAAATAGTGGCTAATCCCTTCTAAACTAACGAGAAAGCCTTACAAATAGTTAACCTTTAATTCTACACTTTTCAAGCTTTATTTTCTTGAAGAGTAAAAAATGTCAGCTTGTGGCTTTACTATACCATAATGAGGGAATAATAATCATGAACAAGGAATTACATCTGGTTGAATTCACCAATCTGTCAAAGTTTACGTGAGTGGATTGCTTTTCATGTGGTAATCATTGCATTATCATAAAAGTTAGAAATAATGGCGTGGAGGTGCTAGGAACAATGAGTGATTTTTTTGAAGAATTAAAAGCAAAATTGGAAGGAACAGATAGATTTATTGTATTTCCTGAAGGGACCGATGAACGAATTCTGACTGCAACAAGTCAATTAGGAGCAGCAGGGATTATAACTCCAATTTTAATTGGTGAAAAAGGAAAAATAAAGCGGCGCGCTGAAGAAGTTGGTGTTGATGTTTCTTCCTGCAAGATCATGGATCCAGCTGAATTCGAGGAGTTTGAGTTAATGGTTGAAACGTTTGTTGAACGTAGAAAAGGGAAGGTTTCAGCAGATGAGGCTCGAGAAATTCTACTGGATAACAATTATTTCGGCACAATGCTTGTCTATATGAATCAAGCTGATGGGCTGGTAAGTGGAGCAGCTCACTCAACGGCAGAAACTGTTCGCCCGGCATTACAGATCATTAAAACAAAAGAAGGCACTAGAAAAACGTCAGGTGTATTTATAATGGTTCGTGGTGATGATAAATATGTATTTGCTGATTGCGCGATAAACATTGCGCCTGATAGTCAGGACCTTGCAGAAATTGCGGTGGAAAGTGCTATTACGGCAGGCTTGTTTGATATAGATCCAAGAGTGGCAATGCTCAGTTTTTCAACAAAAGGATCTGCTAAGTCACCTGAAACAGAAAGAGTGGTAGAAGCTCTGGATATTGTGAAAGGAAAAAATTCCTCACTTATTATTGACGGAGAATTTCAGTTTGATGCAGCATTTGTACCAAGTGTTGCTAAGAAAAAAGCTCCGGATTCACCACTCGAAGGGAATGCCAATGTATTCATATTCCCAAGTCTTGAAGCAGGAAATATCGGCTATAAAATAGCACAGCGTTTAGGCGAATTTGAAGCAGTAGGACCAATATTACAAGGTCTAAACCGGCCAGTAAATGACCTATCCCGCGGTTGTAGTTCGGATGATGTCTATAATTTAGCGTTAATCACAGCAGTTCAGGCAAAATAATGATGAAAAGCTTGCAAGGTTACGACCTTGCAAGCTTTTTTTAACGGCCGATTCCGTAGCTGCTACGGACGATACTTTCGAATAACGGACGATTCCCGTGCCTCAACGGAAGATTTCCGCCACGCGGCAGCCCAACCTGACCTTACTGCATTCCCGCAATTTTTTCATTCCGTTTTTTCATTTGTTCCAACCGTTTAAAGTAATTTTGTTCTTCATGCTCGGAAAATTCAGCAGTTACGATTTTTTCACTGAGCTCTTCTAAAGTCCTGTAAACACGCTGTTTCATTTCGGTCATCGTTATCTTACCAGGCAATAGTTCTGTCAATGACGCCATCTTGTCAGGTTGTACATCAGGAAACGAAAAATTAGTTTCTGAACCTGCAAGGCCAGTTTCATAAAAGTCACGGATTAAAGCTGCGCGCTCCATGCCTCGGCCTTCAACATCCAAATAAATTTGAATCGCTGCGCCATCTTTAACCCTGCGTTGTGAAATCCCAGCAAATTTTTTCCCGCCGATACTTAAGTCGTAGTCACCAGGGCAGTAAGATCCAACAATTTCATAAGCTTCAATCTCATCTGTTAAATCAGCGAGCATATATTGGACGAAGTTTACCATTGCTTCGTAGCATGCGTGAATTGGCAATCGCTTAACATCAGGCAAAACAAGCGATATATTCAGTACGCCATCGTCAAGCGCAACAGCCAACCCTCCGGAATTGCGGACAACTGCATGATATCCACGATCTGCTAACAACTTTACGCCTTTCTCAATAAAAGGTAATCGGGCGTCAGGTATGCCAAGAACGACAGTATTTGGATGCACCCATAAACGGATGGTAGGTGCGGACTCACCGTCTCCTACAGATAACGCTAACGTGTCATCTATTGCAAATGAAGTTAACGCTGTTATTTTTTCATGGTAAAATTCCGATTCATTCGATTGATCCATGTAACGGAATGTATGATGATGTATAATTTCTTTCCATGATTGCATGTTATATCTCCCTCATTAGCTAAAAAAAATGAAAGCCCAAATGGAGCCGTTTGAGGCACTTTTTACGTTTTAAATCCAGATTGACTCTTTTTAACTTCGTCTGTTTATTATATACTATAACAAAATTGTCGAATAGAAACGGGTTGTGAAGAAATGGCGTATAAAGATGAGCAATTATATGAGGAAAAAGTTTTCAAAGATCCAGTTCACCGCTATATCCATGTGAGGGATCAAGTAATCTGGGATTTAATTGCGACACCAGAATTCCAGCGCCTGCGTCGAATAAAACAGCTTGGGACAACAAACTTAACTTTCCACGGGGCGGAGCATAGCCGTTTTAATCATTCGCTAGGTGTATATGAAATTGTTCGACGAATCATTAATAACTTTGAAGATAAGCCGCATTGGAATAAGGATGAGCGGTTGCTCAGCCTTTGCTCAGCTTTATTGCATGATTTAGGACATGGACCATTTTCTCATTCCTTTGAAAAAGTTTTTAAACTGGACCATGAGTACTTCACACAACAAATCATCATCGGCGACACCCACGTACATAAAGTTTTGGAACGTGTTGAAAAAGGATTTTCGCAAAAGGTTGCTGACGTTATTGCAAAAACATATGAAGATAAATTAGTTGTTAGTGTCATTTCCAGCCAAATTGATGCCGATCGAATGGATTATCTTCAGCGAGATGCTTATTTTACTGGGGTCAGCTATGGACATTTCGATATGGAGCGAATTCTTCGTGTGATGCGGCCAATTGATGATCAGGTTGTTATAAAATCAAGTGGAATGCACGCAGTTGAAGACTATATTATGAGTCGCTACCAAATGTACTGGCAGGTTTATTTTCACCCTGTAACCCGAAGTGCTGAAGTCATTTTATCAAAAATCCTTCATAGAGCAAAATTTTTATATGAAACGGATTATACATTCAAACTGAAACCAACCCACTTTACAAGCTTTTTCAATAAAAAAGTAGAGTTGAAGGATTATATAAAACTTGATGAATCGATAGTATCCTTTTACTTTCAGGCTTGGCAGGAGGAAGAGGACGCTATCCTGCGTGATCTATGTGAACGGTTCATGAACCGCCGCCTCTTCAAGTATGTAGAATTTAATCCAAACAAACAGATGAATGAATGGATGGAACTTTATAAATTGTTCCAGGAGGCTGGGATTGATCCGGAGTACTACCTGGAGGTTGATTCATCGTCTGATTTACCTTATGACTTTTACCGACCAGGTGAGGAAGAAGAACGCCTGCCAATTCATTTGCTTATGCCGAACAATGGATTGAAGGAACTCTCTCGTCATTCAGATATTGTAGAATCAATTTCGGGAAAAAAACGAACAGATCACAAGCTGTATTTTCCTGCTGATCTATTAGATGATCTTAACGATAAGAGCGCTGTTAAAAAACGTATTATGGAGCTTTTGAACAACCAAGGAGCGGATGAGTAATGTTAAAAAATCATGCAAAGTTAATGCATTTCTTTCAAGTGGCAAAAGAAGTTACTGGACGAAAAAAACTCCAGAAAATGATCTATATACTGCAAAAGTGTAAAGTCCCTTTTGAGGAAAAATACCAGTTCCATTTTTATGGGCCATATTCTGAGGAACTTACACTTAGAATGGAAGAGCTATGTAATCTTGGTTTTATTGATGAAGATAAAGAGGACAAGAGCAATTATTACCAATACAATTATGCAATAACTAAGAATGGACAAGCCTTTCTGGAGCAATTCACACTAGACATGCCTGAGATTAACCAGCAGGTCGAATTGCTGAAAAATAAGAGTTCCAGGTTCCTGGAGCTTGTTTCGACTATGCTTTACTTTAGCGATATGCCGAATAGTGATGTTGTAAAAAAAATCCATACCGTTAAACCTAAACAGAATTTTACACATGACGAAATTACAGAAGCTTGGGAATTTATTGAGAGGCTAAACAAACGTCCACTAAACTGATAGTGGGCTTTTTTTTCTGTGTTTCAGGTTACTGCGTATCATAATAAGTTTTCATTTAGTATACGGGTGGGTTTTCTAGAAGTGCCTAAAGTGAAAAGTTGATTTCTTTTATGCTACAATATAACCAAAGTTTTTAAAGGAGGACCCTTGAATGAGTGAAGATAAACCTAAGAAGAATACGAACCCGTTTACGATATTAAAAGATGACTCTACTGACGGACATGGTGGATATGGCGTTGGAGCGATTAGCCTTGAAAATATGTCCCCAGTAATAATAGATCCAAATGAGGACCGTGCGTTTGTTGATATGGGAGCGATGCATGCCCGAAGTGAAATTGAGCGTCGAGTTAAATTTTTACCTAATAAAGACGAAGTGCCAAATGGTAAGCTATATTGGATTGTTTGGGTCACAGTTGAAAAAGGGGAAAATGGCCCATATTATGCAGGAGTATGTGGCAGTGAAGTACGGGTAGACAGAGAAATTAAGCGTGCTTACAAATCGATGCCACAGCATGTTACACATATGGATAAATCATTAAAAGGTAAAATAATGCTGGAACATATGGATGACCATTCAAAAAAACTGTTGAGAGACTTTCTAATCGATTTCAATGAAGAAATGTGGAACAATTCAACAGATGAGTTAAAAGAAGTACTGCCAACCACTTAAAATGTGAACGAATCATGAACTTTGTCTTTAGTTCTTGTACTTTCACGCAGAAATTTGTAAAATATATGTACATGGACTTTAACATGTATTGCTAGGACAAAAAAGAAGCCGACCACGTGGTAAGACGGACCTTATCAGTGAGTCGGCTTTTTTTATGGTCTTTACGTATTTTTTGCTCTTTAACCCTTGCAGTTGATGAAAACTGCGACGTAACAGCTGTATGATTTCCGCTACGGGCAGTCGCTTTCCGCGGGCACGGCTTCAGACTCCTCGCGGAAAACCGCCGCTGCGGGGTCTTCAGACACGTGCTGTTCCCGCAGGAGTCGACTGCCCTTCGCTCCAATCAATCGGTATAAAGTTATTTATCATGATGGTCGTATGTTTAGAACGGCTCCAGCGAAGGAAATACACGAAGACTCCTGCGGGGGGGAAGGCATAGTTTAGACCCCGCAGTGCGCAGCACGAGGAGGCTCACCAGCCTGCCTAAGGTGCGCGTAGTGTATTTCCGAAGCGGTGAATTACGTCGCAGTCTATAGATTTTGCGTCAAAAGTTAACCCGAAGCTAATAATCTCATCAAAACAGGTAATCAAATATTCGCTCCATAATACCCTTTCTGCTATCGTCCTTAGGTGGCTTCGTCTCTTTTCCCTGCTCGTCTTCGTCTTGTGCAAAGTGGACGTTGCAATGACTGACAGGTACATTTTCCTCTTCAAAATACATAAGGGTTCCACTCGGGCAATAAGAAGTTGCTAGTTGACCAGATACGGGGTCTATCCAAGCACCTACAACTCCATCTGGTATATCTTTGTTAACCTCAGGCTTGCCTTTATGAGCCGCTTCCATAAAGCCTGCCCAGATATCCTTTGCATAGCGATTTTCGGCTGCTTTTGACAAATCACGATTATCGTCGTAACCCATCCAAATACCTGTAACTAAACTGGGGCTAAATCCTATCATCCAGCTATCAGATACGGTTGTGCCTGATTTTCCAGCATAATCTCTTGTTAATTCATCGATAACAGCTGATCCAGTAACCGCCATATAGCCATCTAGTGAATGATTAAACATACCCTTCATAAGATTAGTTAGGATAAAAACTTCTTTCTTGTCTAAAATTTGATCCCCGTCTTTCTTAGGCGCTTGATAAACGACGTCGCCATTCCGGTCAATTATTTTTCTGATTGTATGGGAATTAATCTGTTCCCCGCCATTTGCCAGCATGCCATAACCTGTAACCATTTCTTCAACAGAAACTGATGCTGTTCCTAAACCAAGTGAAGGGACTGGCGGTAGTTTGGAATCAATCCCAAATTTTCGTGCAGAATCAATTAACTTGTCTACACCCAAAAAAAGGTTAGTTTTTACGGCATAAACATTATCAGATAAAGCAAGCGCCTGTGCTAATGTAATTGGCTTATAGGCATAGTAACCGTTGAAATTACTCGGCTGATAGACTTTACCGTCAGCTAGTTCAAATGTTGTTGGCTTACTCATCAGCATGGTTGCAGGAGTATAGCCATTTGTTAGTGCAGCATAGTACAAAAATGGCTTGAAAGCAGATCCTGCCATTCGTTTAGCCCGAATTGCCCGGTTAAATTCGCTTTTTCCGTAATCTCGTCCTCCAACAAGTGCACGAATAGCTCCGTTTTCAGGATCCATCCCAAGCGCGCCTATTTGAATTCCGCTAACAGGTTTAATTGTACGGCTAATTTCTTTTTCCAATTGTTTTTGCATGCCAACATTTAGTGTTGTGTAGATTTTATATCCTCCAGAACGGATTTTTTCCTTGTCTATATCTAACTTATTCGTTGCTTCAATTAAAACCGTATCTTTAAAATATGGTGCGACAAATTCTTTAGTTTCCTTCCTAGGCTCAGCAAAATCTAACTTTTCGTGTGTCGCTAAAAAATATTCCCGCTCACTTATTACGTCTTGACTCTTCATTTCATAAAGAATCTGTTTTTGACGGCTGGTAGCATTTTGCAAATCATTAAAAGGAGAATAATAAGTTGGACCTTTAGGAACACCGACGAGCATAGCTGCTTCAGCAAGTGTTAACTCGTCCGCTGATTTATTAAAAAAATACCGACTAGCTGCCTCAATTCCATAAGCGCCATGGCCATAATAAATCGTGTTTAAATAACCTTCCAGTAGGGTGTCTTTTTTATAATACATCTCCAGACGAACAGTATTAAATGCTTCTTTAATTTTTCGGGCCCATGTCTTATCATGGGACAAATACAAATTCCGTGCGTATTGCTGTGTTAACGTACTAGCCCCCTCGACAAGAGCCATATTTTTTGTGTTTTTCAATATTGCGCTTACGATACGTGAGTAGTCAAAGCCGTTGTGTTCATAGAAATCCTGATCCTCAATAGCCAGTGTAGCTTGAATTACAGCTGGATTCATTTCATTGAGGTCAACCCAGTAGCGACTTTCCGCTCCTTTTTCTTCGCCAATAACAGTATCACTTGCGCTATAATAAATCGTGTTCTGTGCCGCTTTAAGTGGTGGTGGACCTAGCAAAAAGCTTGTGAAATAAATCCCTGCAAGTGAGAGAAGGATAAGAGTGATTAACGCAATTACTCCGCTCAAAAGCTTGTATTTTAACAAAAATTCCTTCATAGGCATTAGCTCCAATTGTTAGGTTTCATGGTGAATAGATAAAAATCTTAAATTCATGAAAAATCAGCTAAGTAGGCTGAACGTTTTAATGTGTACATTAGTATCATTATGGGAAAAGATAGTAAGAAATAAACTTTAAAAATAGAAAACAGTTAACTTTGTTTGATAGTCAAAGAAAATTACCTGTAACCTTTTTGAAAAAAATCTAAAAAAACACTTGCTTTTTTGACGAATTTCACTATAATTTTACTGTTTCAGGTCATAGAAAAATCATGCAGGTTAGACCTGTTGTTTGCCAGAATAGGAGATGTGATTTATGGGTATTTGGTTTACAGAAAAACAAACAGCTAATTTTGGAATTACTGCCAAAGTCAAAGAAACTCTTGTAGCAATACAAACAGACTTTCAGGAATTGCAAATGCTTGATACAGAAGAATGGGGCAATATGCTAGTTTTAGATGATATGGTTATGACAACAGAAAAAGATGAATTTGTTTATCATGAAATGGTCGCGCATGTACCACTGTTCACGCATCCAAATCCGAAGCGTGTGTTGGTAGTTGGAGGTGGTGATGGAGGTGTTATACGAGAAGTGCTTAAGCACAAGTCAGTAGAGAAAGCGACACTGGTTGATATCGATGGAAAAGTAATTGAGTACTCGAAAAAATTTCTTCCGTCAATTGCCGGCTCACTTGATGATCCTCGCGTTGAAGTATTGGTGGATGATGGATTTATGTACATTGCGAAGAGTGAACGTGAATTTGATGTAATCATGGTTGACTCAACAGAACCAGTTGGACCAGCAGTTAATTTATTTTCACAAGGTTTTTATACAGGAATTTCCCGTGCGCTTAAGGATGATGGGATTTTCGTTGCGCAAACGGATAATCCATGGTTTAAAGCGGACTTAATTCACCAGGTTTTTCATGATGTGAAAGAGATTTTCCCTGTAACAAAACTATACACAGCAAATATTCCAACCTATCCTAGTGGGCTTTGGACGTTTACAATGGGCAGCAAAATTCATGATCCGTTAAAAGTAAAAGAAGAACGGTTTACTGATATTGAAACGAAATATTATACACCAGAGCTTCACTTTGCATCGTTTGCATTACCAAGATTCGTCAAAGATCTTACCGAATAGAAAAGAGGTGTCACCATGCGGTTTGATGAAGCATATTCAGGTAAAGTTTTTATCATGTCCCAGAAAAATTTTGAAAATGCTAGTGCGGTCATTTATGGAATGCCAATGGATTGGACTGTTAGTTTCAGACCGGGATCACGCTTTGGGCCAGGTAGAATCCGGGAAGCATCAATTGGCCTTGAGGAATACAGCCCCTACATGGACAAGCACTTGGAAGAGGTTGCTTTTTTTGATGCTGGAGACATTCCACTGCCGTTCGGTAACGCTGAACGAAGCCTTGGGATGATCGAAGAATATATTGATAAGCTGTTAGAATCTGGCAAGTTTCCACTCGGACTTGGTGGCGAGCATTTGGTAACATGGCCGGTAATAAAAGCAATGCATCGCAAACATCCAGACATGGCGTTTATACATATTGATGCACACGCTGACTTGCGTCTGGAATACGAGGGGGAAGTCCTGTCACATTCAACACCTGTTCGTAAGGTCTGTGAGCTGATTGGTGCCGAAAATGTTTATTCTTTCGGGATTCGTTCTGGAATGCGGGAGGAATTTCAATTTGCAAAAGAGAGCGGCATGCACATGTCGAAATTTGATGTAGCCGAACCACTACGAAAAATTTTGCCAACATTAAGTGGACGCAAGGTTTATGTAACGATTGACATAGATGTACTCGACCCAGCATTTGCGCCAGGTACTGGAACTGCTGAAGCAGGCGGAATCTCGTCAAAAGAACTATTAGAAGCAATACAGCTAATTTCAGATTCTGATGTCGAAGTGATTGGGTCAGACCTAGTCGAAGTCGCACCAGCTTACGATCCATCACAACAAACAGCAATCGCCGCAAGCAAGTTCGTACGAGAAATGCTACTCGGCTGGGTATAAGAGGATGTTCAAAAAGTCCGGTAAAAATGACACATCGAATTTCTTCGTTAGCTTGCTTTTCCGTTGCTCACGTATTAATACCATACGTTCCGCTACTCAAAACTACGCTGCCTCGAACTTCTCGGTCCTTTTTATCCTCCTTTTTGAACACGCGCTATAAAAAAGCAAAAACGGTTAAACAAACCACTATGTGCTGATTTTTTCACATAGTGGTTTTACTATTAGACTGTTTTTTAAAGATTGTTGTTTTTGACATAAATCTGTAGAATGCGAACTAATGAAAATTTCTTTAGCCGCCGTTCCGGCAGAATACTTCGCTTTCCGCGGGCACGGCCTCAGCCTCCTTGCCCCGACAAGGGGTATGCCGATGTTGTCCGCAAAGGACGGTCTTAGTCGGCCCTCATTATTTAACCACTCTGCGGGGCCTTCGGACTCGCGCTGTTCCCGCAGGAGTCTTCGCATTCTGCCTACACTAAGAAGTCTGTGTTTTAATGGTACATTTCCTCCCTTGAAGAGAAAGCTAACTAAGCTGCGAAAAATCCACCACTATTCTTGGATAACGGATGATCCCGTGGCCGCGACTTTTGATATTCTTAGATAACAGGTGATCCCTTGGTAAACTGCAGGGTATTTAGACACTTGCTAGTCATGCAGTCCAAGGAAGACTTCGGCAATGTTACATCACACGATGAAGGAACTGTATTATCGAGGTGTCGACTGACCGCAGCGTAAATCAGTCAGTTCAGTTGGAGGGTCGTTTATCAGTACTACGCCAGCGGAGGAAAAACACGAAGACTCCTGCGGGAGGAAAGGCATAGGTTAGACCCCGCAGTGCGCAGCACGAGGAGGCTCACCAGCCTCCCGCGGAAAGCGTAGTGTATTTCCGTAGCGGTAAGTTACTCCACAGTTTGTATCAACTGAGAGGATTAAAAAGTAACAAAACTTGTGAAAAGAGTCTACTTTTAACAAGAGCGCCCAGAATCAACTGTCACCTGAGAATTATCAACCATATTAACAAGTCAAACCCAGTCAACAAAAATAATTCACACCTATATATTGATATCGACCTTCATTTATCGGTATAATAAGACATTATACGTAATAATCAGGAGCGATAGAATGGAAGCACAGCATCGAACAGTTTCAGGTACACTTCATATGGAAATTTCCGATAAGGCTGAGACTGAAAAAACCACAACGCATTTTACAGGTGATTTCTTTCGACGAAATAACATGGACGTTATTACATTCAAAGAGAAAAATGATGATCTTTTAATAAAAAACTTAATAACGATTCATGAAGATAAAGTCAGTATTAAACGATCAGGTGACATTACAATGCACCAGAAATTTCACGTCAATCAAAAGACAGAGAACGTTTTTAAGCATCCACACGTGAATATACAAATGGAAACATATACGCAAAAACTTGGTTACCAAGCTCCAACAGGTAACGACCAGGGGAAGCTGACCATAGCATTTACCGTAAAATTAAATGGACAAGATGAACGTAATCATCAATTGACCCTACTAATCAAGGAGGACCCCAAGTGAATATACTTGCGCAAACAGAACAAACGTTAAAAGAAGAAATAGCAGTCGCTGTTGTCAAAGCTAATCTTGCAGAAGAGAGTGAACTGCCAGCTATCATTTTAGAAAAACCAAAGGACAAAGCACATGGTGATTTTGCTTCTAATATAGCTATGCAGTTAGCACGAATTGCAAAGAAAGCCCCTCGTCAAATTGCCGAGGAGATTGTAGCTTCACTCGATAACACGAAAGCTTCAATTGAAAAAGTAGAAATTGCTGGACCAGGTTTTATTAACTTTTTTATGAAAAATACTTATCTTGGCGAGCTGGTTTCAACAATTCTTGAAGCGGGAGAAAGTTATGGAAAAACAAATACCGGGAAAGGCGAGAAGGTTCAAGTCGAGTTCGTTTCTGTAAACCCTACAGGTGACCTACATCTTGGACATGCTCGTGGTGCTGCATTTGGGGATGTACTTTGTAATGTTTTTGATGCTTCCGGTTTTGATGTAGAACGTGAATACTATATTAATGATGCTGGGAATCAAATTGATAAACTGGCAATTTCCATCAATGCACGCTACTTGCAGGCATTAGGAAAAGAAGTAGAGATGCCTGAAGATGGTTATCATGGCGCGGATATTATCGAAGTAGGAAGGAAGTTAGCTGCAGAGTCTGGTGAAAAATGGGCAAATGTAGAGCAGGAAGAACGTCTTCAGTATTTTAAAAAATATGGCTTAAGCTATGAGATCGGCAAAATTGAAGAAGACCTAGCAGACTTCCGAGTGAATTTTGATAACTGGTTCTCAGAAACGTCTTTATACACAGATGACAAGATTTCAAAAACACTAAAGATCTTACAGGATAAAAATTACACATATGAAAAAGATGGTGCAACATGGTTCCGCTCAACCGACTTTGATGACGACAAGGACCGTGTGTTGATTAAACAGGATGAAAGCTTTACGTACTTAACACCTGATATTGCGTACCATAAAGATAAATTTGAACGTGGATATGAAAAAGTGATTAATGTATGGGGAGCTGACCATCATGGTTATATTCCCAGAATGCGTGCGGCCATCCAGGCACTTGGCTACAGCAAAGATGACTTTGAAGTTAAAACAATCCAAATGGTAAATTTGTTTGAAAATGGCCAAAAGGTAAAGATGAGTAAACGGACTGGAAAGGCAGTTGCGTTACGCGAGTTAATGGAGGAAGTAGGAATTGATGCTGTCCGCTATTTCTTCGTAACACGTTCCAATGACTCACACCTGGATTTTGACATGGATTTGGCTCGATCACAATCAAGTGAGAACCCAGTTTATTATGTACAATATGCACATGCGAGAATTTGTACAATGCTTAAACAGGGTGAGGAAAAAGGCTTTGTGCCAGGAAAAGATTTTGATGCCACATTGTTAACAACAGAAAAAGAAACAGATCTATTGAAAAAGTTAGGCGAATTCCCTCAAATTGTTGCAGATGCAGCAGTTAAGCGGACACCACATAAAGTAACCCAGTTTGTTTTTGATCTGGCAACATTATTACACAGCTTTTACAATGCTGAAAAAGTGTTTAGTGATGATCAGGAATTAACAAAAGCAAGATTGGCTTTAATGGATGCAGTTAGAATAACCACATCCAACGCGCTCGCATTAATTGGCGTTACTGCACCAGAAAAAATGTAGGTGATAGGTAAAAATTGGAATAAGAATTTAATATAGTTGCGACGCTTATCCCGTGTATGGAAGAAGAAAGCGAACTATACCAGTAAGTATAAGGTAAGTTTCGTGAAGTCAATCTTTTTAAACGGTTAAGCAGTCGCCTATGTTTGTTTCTAAAATAAATATTTCCCTATAATTATGTTGACTGAATGATCATTCATGTTTAAACTAGATAGTAGTATAGTAGATTACTAAGATAGTTTTTGGTTTTAGTCATATATATTAAAAAAGAAATGCAATCGCTAACATTTTGACAGTACATCAGAATTTAAAGGGGGAGCGAATAGTGGATACATTTTTACTATTAAACTTGGTGGCTTTTATAGCTATCGTCATCTATGGCCTGTATTTATTCGCTAGAGTTGTATTAACACGTATTGCATACATTAAGCTTGGACAGAAATCAGAGTTTGACAGGGACTTCAAGGAACGTTTCCGTCGAATAGGTACAATTGTTTTTGGTCAGGCAAAATTATTGAAGGATAAAAAGTCTGGAACCATTCACGTCATGATGTTCTATGGTTTCATACTCGTTCAATTTGGTGCACTTGATATGTTTATCAAGGGTCTTTCTCCGGAAAATCACCTGCCATTTGGACCGTTATACCCTGCCTTTACATTTTTCCAGGAAATAGTGACGTTAACGATTCTGGTTGCTGTTGTTTGGGCGTTCCACCGTCGTTACATTGAAAAACTTGTCCGTTTAAAACGGGGTTTTAAAGCAGGGCTGGTATTGATTTTTATTGGTACATTGATGCTATCTGTTTTATTTGGTAACGGATTTGCAATGATCTGGCATGGACATGAAGCGGCATGGACGGAACCGATTGCTAGTTTAGTAGCTCTTGCATTTGGTTGGTTAAGTCCACTTGCGGCAATGGTTCTGTTCTATATAGCATGGTGGGTGCATACCATAACGATTTTGACATTCCTGGTTTATGTACCACAATCGAAACACGCGCATTTACTTGCTGCGCCTGTTAATGTGTTTTTAAGTAAACGAGTACCTGGTAAATTGAAAAAGTTGAATTTTGATATAGATGAAGATGCAGAAGAAAATGAAGATGAGATTTCATTTGGAGTAGGAAAAGTAGAAGACTTTGAACAGTTCCAAATGATTGATTTTTATGCCTGTGTAGAATGTGGACGCTGTACAGATGTCTGCCCTGCGTCAGGGACAGGGAAAATGCTGTCACCAATGGATCTTATGGTTAAAATACGTGATCATCTGACTGCCAAAGGTGCAGCGGTTACTGGAAAGTCACCATGGGTTCCATCTTATGCTTTTGCTGGAACAGCTGGAAATCAGTTGGCAAGTGGAAGTGAATCCGGTGAAAAGAGCATACAGGACATTAGCCTGATTGGTGACGTTATTACAGAAGAAGAGATAAGTGGCTGTACAACATGTCGTGCTTGTGAAGAAGCTTGCCCGGTTATGAATGAACATATGGGTACAATTATTGACTTGCGTCGCTATCTTGTAATGACGGAAGGTAAAATGAACCAGGATCAACAACGTGCTGTAATGAACATCGAACGTCAAGGAAACCCATGGGGATTATCAAAAAAAGATCGCATCAAATGGCGTGAACTGGACGAATCAGTATATATTCCAACTGTAAAAGAATTGAAAAAAGAAGAAAAAGAGTTTGAATATTTATTCTGGGTAAGTTCAATGGGGGCTTATGATAGCCGAAGCCAAAAAATTGCTTTATCATTTGCGAAATTGATGAATCAAGCTGGAGTCAGTTTTGCTATCTTAGGTAATAAAGAGGCAAACTCAGGAGATACGGCTCGCCGCATCGGGAATGAGTTTTTATTCCAGGAGATAGCCGAGAAGAATATTAAAGAATTTGAAAAAAGCGGCGTAACAAAAATCGTAACAATCGATCCGCACGCATATAATATCTTTAAGAATGAGTACCCTGACTTTGGTTATGAAGCTGAGGTCTACCATCATACACAAATGCTTTACGATCTTATAATGGATGGTAGATTACAGCCAAATGGTGAAATTAATGAACGTCTGACATATCATGATTCCTGTTACCTGGGAAGATATAACGGCGTATTCGATCCACCACGTGAAATCCTGCATTCAATTCCAGGTCTCGAATTAGTAGAGATGGACCGCAACCGTGAAAACGGAATGTGCTGTGGCGCTGGTGGAGGACTCATGTGGTCAGAAGAGACGACAGGTAACCGTATCAACGTTTCGCGTACTGAACAAGCTATACAGGTAAAACCAACGATGATATCAAGTGCATGTCCATATTGCTTAACGATGCTAAGTGATGGAACGAAAGCAAAAGAAGTAGAAGAAGATATCTCAACAATGGATGTTGCTGAAATTCTTGCATTATCCGTGTTTGCCGAGGAACAAGTGAAAACAGCTTAACAAGTTAGAGAGGTAGCACTTACCTCTCTAAACTTTAGTTGTAAACCTGAGCGAGCGTTCAATCGAGTGAAGCATTTTGATTTATAATCTATACTTAGAAAATAAAGAAAGCGTTGCCAATATTAATTTTTTAAACAGAAAGGGATGGGAAAATAATGAAAAAAACTGTTATCGTATCTGGAGCACGTACACCATTTGGAAAATTTGGAGGAGCATTACAGCCGTTTACCGCATCACAATTAGGCGGGAAGGCAATACGTGAAGCACTTAATCGTGCAGGTATAGCCGAAACTGATGTAAACGAAGTAATCATGGGAACTGTATTACAAGGCGGTCAAGGACAACTCCCTTCACGCCAGGCAGCACGAGCAGCTGGTCTGCCATGGAATGTAAAAACGGAAACAATTAATAAAGTATGTGCTTCTGGCATGCGCAGTGTAACATTAGCAGATCAATTAATTCGCCTGGGAGAAGAAGATGTGATTGTAGCGGGTGGAATGGAAAGCATGAGCAATGCACCATATTTTCTGCCTGATGCTCGTTGGGGTAACCGAATGGGTGATAAAACCGTCAAGGATATGATGATTCATGATGGGCTGACATGCTCATTTGAAGGAGTCCACATGGGTAATTATGGTAACAGCACCGCAACCAAACACGAGGTATCAAGAGATCAGCAGGACGAATGGTCATACCGTTCTCATCAACGTGCTGTCAAAGCAATCGATGATGGAAAATTTGCTGAGGAAATTGTATCGCTTGAAGTACCACAGCGTAAAGGTGACCCTATTGTAATTGATACAGATGAAGCACCACGAAAAGATACTACAGTAGAGCGTTTGGCAAAATTACGCCCAGCATTTGGTTCAGACGGTACGATTACAGCCGGAAATGCACCAGGAATCAATGATGGAGCCGCTGCATTCGTTGTAATGTCAGATGAAAAAGCAAAAGAATTAGGAAAAACGCCTATGGCAACTGTGCTAGGTCATGCTGAAGTAGCAGTTGAAGCAAAAGACTTCCCAGAAACACCAGGACTTGTTATTAATAAGCTACTTGAAAAAACAGGTTACTCAAAAGATGATATTGACTTATATGAAATTAACGAAGCATTTGCAGTTGTGTCACTTGCAAGTGGAAAAATCGCAGGAATAGATCCAGAAAAGGTTAACGTAAATGGTGGAGCAGTCGCACTTGGACATCCAATCGGAGCAAGCGGGAGCCGCATTATTTTAACATTAATCCACGAACTAAAACACCGAGGCGGTGGACTAGGCATCGCAGCAATCTGCAGCGGAGGCGGCCAAGGCGACGCAATACTAGTAGAAGTATAAAAGAAAAGCGGAGGCGACTGATCAGCGACGTACGAATAGATGGGCCTGTGGAAAGTGCGTCGAACTGTACGTACTTGTAAAAGGACTAATCTATTTGCTAGTCGCTAGGAGCCACAGCTAGCCAAAAGAAAAGCGGAGGCGACTGATCAGGGGTGAAGGGTTAAAATCGAGCATAAAAGTGTGGAAATCGAGCGCCAATTCGTAAAAACGAGCACCAATCACGAAGAAACGCGCGCCAATCAAAAAAATCGAGCACCAATTAATTGATGCTCGATTTCATGGTGGAGGTGCTCGATTTCATCAGGTTGGTGCTCGAAAATCAAAGGTTAATGGTTCAAACAATCACAAAACCAACCCACACCTACATCCGCAAACAGAAAACAAACGTAATAAACTAATTATAAAAATACATATACCAAGGAGGCATAAGCCATGGGAATACAAAAAGTAATGGTTATAGGTGCAGGTCAAATGGGAAGCGGAATTGCGCAAGTTTGCGCGCAGGCTGGATTTGACGTGTTACTAAATGACATGAACACAGATGCACTTAATAAAGGGATGGAGCGAATTGAAAAGCTGTTGACTCGTGCAGTTCAAAAAGAACGAATCAGCGAATCAGATAAAACAGCTACGTTAAACCGTTTAGCTGCTTCCAACAGCTTAAACGATGCACATGACTGTGACCTGGTAATTGAAGCTGTTGTTGAAAATATGGATGTAAAAGAAAAGGTATTCGGCGAGCTTGATAAAATTGCTCCGCAGCAAGCTATTTTAGCTTCCAATACATCATCACTTCCGATAACTGAAATTGCGGCGGTTACAAAAAGAGCCGATCAGGTAATTGGTATGCATTTTATGAATCCTGTACCTGTGATGAAGTTAGTTGAAATTATTCGTGGGCTGCAAACTAGTGACGAAACATACCAGGCAATTGAAGAAATGACGAATAAGCTCAGCAAAGTTCCTGTCGAGGTTGAGGACTTTCCTGGATTTGTTGCGAACCGAATTTTAATGCCGATGATTAATGAAGCAATTTATACTGTTTTCGAAGGCGTTTCTTCCGTTGAGGACGTGGACACAGTGATGAAGTTGGGCATGAATCACCCGATGGGCCCGCTGGAGTTAGCTGATTTTATCGGTCTCGATACATGCCTCTATATCATGGAAGTATTACATGAAGGGTTCGGCGACAGTAAATATCGCCCATGTCCATTACTACGCAAATATGTGAAAGCAGGCTGGTTAGGCAAAAAAAGCGGCCGAGGCTTTTACCAGTACTAGGTAAGGAAATCACGCGGGCCAGAGCTACCGCGCACGGGGACAAACCAAAATTAAACTAACAAAAAAGCACAAATGCAACAGGGGGAAGACCCCAGGGAGGTGGATTTATGAATTTTACTGATGAGCAGGAAATGATGCGGAAGATGGTTCGTGATTTTGCACAAAAGGAAGTTGCGAATGAAGTAGAACGAATGGAAAGAGAAGACCGTCATCCTAAGGAGTTGGTCCAGAAAATGGGTGAGCTTGGCCTAATGGGTATCCCGATTTCAGAAGAATATGGCGGTAGTGGAATGGATTTTACATCTTACGTAATTGCAATCCATGAGATTTCAAAAGTGAGTGCAGCACTTGGTGTTATTTTATCTGTTCATACCTCCGTTGGTACGAATCCAATTTTTTATTTTGGGACAGAAGAACAAAAACAGAAGTATTTACCTAAGCTGGCAACTGGTCAGTACTTAGGGGCATTTGCGTTGACGGAGTCCAGTGCAGGATCCGACGCTGCAAGCTTGAAATCAAGAGCAAAAAAGGATGGCAATAATTACATTCTTAATGGGTCAAAGGTATTCATTACAAATGGTGGCGTGGCCGATACGTATATTACTTTCGCTCGAACCAGTGATGAACCCGGAGCAAAAGGTATCAGTGCATTTATTCTTGAAAAAGATACACCTGGCCTGACAATTGGTAAAACGGAAAAGAAAATGGGATTACACGGAACAAAAACAGTAGAGTTAAATTTTGACCAGTGTATCATACCAAAGGAACAGCTTCTCGGGAAAGAGGGAGAAGGATTTAACATTGCTATGGCGAACTTAAACTTTGGTCGAATAGGAATTGCAGCCCAGGCATTGGGAATCGGTGAAGCGGCTTTAGAGCATTCTGTTAAATATGCAAAAGAACGTGAACAATTTGGTAAGCCTATCGCGACAAATCAAGGGATTTCGTTTAAAATAGCAGACATGGCAACAGATGTGGAAGCTGCAAAACTACTAGTCTATCAGGCAGCATCAATGGTTCAGGCAGGTGTTCCGTGCAATAAGGAAGCATCGATGGCAAAACTTCATGCATCGAGAACAGCCAGGCTGGCTTCAATTGAGGCTGTGCAGATATTTGGAGGGTATGGCTACACAGAAGATTATCCGACAGAACGGTTTTTCCGTGATGCAAAGATTACCGAAATCTATGAAGGTACTAGTGAAATCCAGCATATAGTCATTGCAAAACATTTATTAAAAGATTAGGGAGGATATACAACAATGAACTTTAAACTAACTGATGAACAGGAAATGCTTCGCAAAATGGTCCGTGATTTTACAAAAAAGGAAGTAGAACCGACTGCTGCAGAACGTGATGAAGAAGAGCGTTTTGATCGTGAGATTTTTGATAAAATGGCTGAACTTGGTTTAACAGGAATTCCGTGGCCAGAGGAATACGGTGGTATCGGAGCGGATTATGTAAGCTATGTAATTGCAGTTGAGGAACTTTCACGTCTTTGTGCATCTACAGGTGTGACGCTATCTGCTCATATTTCACTTTGCAGCTGGCCGATATTTACTTATGGAAATGAAGAACAAAAGCAAAACTTCCTTACGCGTCTAGCGACGGGTGAAGCATTGGGAGCGTATGCATTGTCTGAGCCTGGTGCAGGTAGTGACGTAGCTTCTATGCGCACTTCAGCTAAGAAAGATGGCGATGACTACATTCTAAACGGCAGTAAAGTCTGGATCACAAACGGTGGCGTTGCAGATATTTATTTAGTTTTTGCTAAAACAGATGCTGATGCAAATCATAAGGGAATCAGTGCATTCATTGTTGAAAAAGGTGCGGAAGGATTTACATTTGGTAAAAAAGAACGGAAATTGGGCATCCGCTCATCACCTACAACCGAATTAATTTTCGAGAACTGCCGTGTTCCTAAAGAAAACATGCTTGGAGCAGAAGGTGAAGGATTTAAGATTGCGATGTCGACACTAGATGGCGGACGTAATGGTATTGCAGCTCAAGCGCTTGGAATTGCCCAAGGAGCACTTGATGCATCCGTTGATTATGCAAAAGAGCGTGAACAGTTTGGTAAGCCAATTGCACAGAACCAAGGTATTTCTTTTAAACTAGCAGATATGGCAACTGACATTGAAGCGGCCCGCCTACTAACCTATCAAGCGGCATGGCTCGAATCAAATGGCTTGCCATACGGGAAACAATCAGCAATGTCCAAATTATTTGCTGGGGACGCAGCGATGCGAATTACCGTTGAAGCAGTGCAGGTATTTGGTGGTTATGGCTATACAAAAGACTATCCAGTAGAGCGCTACATGCGAGATGCTAAAATAACGCAAATATATGAAGGCACAAACGAAATCCAACGACTTGTTATTGGAAGAATGCTTACGAAGTAATAATCACGTTTAAAAGCAAGAAAGGATGTACCCCCTTATGCACAATCTGGTAGAGCGGATGAAAAATAGCGATATACGAGCATTGGCAAAAGCAATCACCATGGTTGAAAACGATCACCCAGAAAAGCTAACACTCATGCGTGAAGTTTTTTCCATGGAAAAAAATGCACACTTTATCGGAATAACCGGTCCCCCAGGAGCAGGCAAAAGCTCCCTCGTGAACCGGTTAATTACCCAAATTCGCAGTGAGGGAAAAACAGTTGCAATAATCGCTGTTGATCCTACAAGTCCGTTCTCTGGTGGTGCGTTACTGGGTGACCGCGTCCGAATGAATGAGCACTTTACAGATGACGGCGTCTATATCAGAAGTATGGCAACCAGGGGGAGCCTTGGGGGTCTTGCTCGAGCTACCAAAGACGCATTACGTATCTGCGATGCTTATGGGTTTGATGTAGTAATCGTAGAAACTGTCGGTGTTGGTCAATCTGAGCTGGATATTATGAAGGTAGTGGATACAACAGCACTTGTTCTAACACCAAACAGTGGGGACGTGCTGCAGATTTTCAAAGCTGGCATCATGGAAATAGCCGATTTGTTTGTCATTAATAAGGGTGACTTACCAGGCTACGGTAAACTTAAAGCACTCTTAAGGGAACTCGTGATGATGACAGCGACAGAAAATCATGAGAAAGCGATTATTAAAACCATCAGTACGGAGAACAAGGGGATAGATAAGCTGTGGGAAAAAATAAACGAACACCATGATTTTTTATATGCAACAGATGAAGGCAGAAAACGTCGCTCGAGTCAACAGAAACACGAGGTTTATGAACTGCTTCGCGAAGAAATATGGCGTGATGTTAAAGGCTTTATTGAAGCCAATGAAGATTTTTCGCCGATTGACGAAGACAGTGATCCATACCAGCAGGCCATTGATTGGTTCCAAAAATGGAAAAAGGAAGGGGTAAACTAAATGACCCAAAAACAAATCCTTTCCTCTGTAAAAGACCAGGACTTAATTGAAAAAAGGCGTAACCAAATGATTAAAGGCGCAATCAGCCTTTTTAAGGAAAAAGGTTTTCACCGGACAACAACACGTGAAATTGCCAAAGAATCCGGGTTTAGTATTGGTACGTTGTATGAATACATCCGCACAAAGGAAGATGTATTATTTCTTGTCTGTGACTCGATCTACCTGCAAGTTAGAGAGCGTTTAGAAGCGACGATAGACTTGCAGGATCCGTCAGTTGAGAATTTTGTCAGTGTTATAAAATCATATTTTTTATTGATGGACGAAATGCAGGAAGAAGTAATTATCATGTACCAAGAGGTCAAATCACTAGAAAAAGATACAAAAGCATATGTGCTGCAAAAAGAACGCGACATGGTAGGAATGCTTGAGCGTGTGATTGTAACATGCTTGTCAGATGCAGTTCCTGAACAGGATGCAAAGCTTTTGGCAAACAATATATTCATTCAAGGTCAGATGTGGGGCTTTAGAAGGTGGATGCTGCAAAAGCAGTTTACGCTGGAAGAATACATCGACCGTCAAATTCATTACCTTATGCAAGGTTTGAATCTAACAAACATACAGCCTATGAAATAGTTAAAAAATAGATGGGAGGCTTGATGATGGAACAAGTAGATGTTTACAAACCAACTAATCCAGTTCGCTTTGTAACGGCATCAAGTTTATTTGATGGACATGATGCTTCGATCAACATCATGCGACGAATTTTGCAAGCAAGTGGTGCAGAGGTTATTCACTTAGGGCATAACCGCTCAGTAGAAGAGGTTGTTCACGCTGCGATTCAGGAAGATGTACAAGGAATCGCAATGTCATCCTATCAAGGGGGCCATGTGGAATATTTTAAATACATGGTTGATTTGTTAAAGGAACTTGGTGCTGATCATATTAAAGTATATGGCGGTGGTGGAGGAACAATTATTCCACGCGAAATTAAAGAACTGCACGATTATGGGGTAGCGTGGATATTTTCTCCAGAAGATGGGCGTAAATACGGCCTGCAGGGCATGATTAACCGTATGCTGGAGCAATGTGATTTCATACCACCAGTTGATGTGAAAAAAGATCAGGATAAACTAATTGATGGTGATCGCCAGGCAATGGCTCGCTTTATCACATACATGGAAAACAGTGAAGTTACGGAAGACGAGAAACAACAAGTCCTTCAATCACTTCAGAAAAAAACAACAAAAAACACGCCAGTATTAGGTATTACAGGTACAGGTGGAGCTGGTAAAAGTTCATTAACAGACGAATTAATACGACGCTATATCAATGAAATTCCAGACAAAAAGGTTGCTGTAATTTCAATTGATCCAACGAAAAAGAAAACAGGTGGAGCGTTATTAGGTGACCGAATTCGAATGAACGCTATATTTACAAATCGTGTATTTATGCGTTCTCTTGCAACGCGTGATTCTAAAAGCGAGCTTTCAAAAGCAATTCAGGATGTTATCGATGTTGTGCGCGCATCAGGCTATGATTTTATCATTGTAGAAACAAGCGGAATTGGTCAAGGTAACGCTGCAATTACAGAAATCACTGATTTGTCGATGTACGTGATGACAGCCGAGTTTGGTGCACCATCCCAACTTGAAAAAATTGACATGATTGACTTCGCTGACTTTATTGTTATCAACAAATTTGAACAAAATGGTTCTGAAGATGCGTTGAACCAAGTTCGTAAACAGTACGAGCGAAGCCGCATGCTGTTTCATCAGGACCAAACTAAATTCCCTGTTTTTGGAACAATTGCAAGTCAATTCAATGATGCAGGGACTAACGCACTTTTTGCATCCCTAATTGATACATTGAATGATAAGTATGACTGGAACAGTGACATCAGATTTGAGCGCAATATTATTGCAGAAAAGCAAAACATGATCATCACGAATGAGCGTCGTCATTATTTACGCGAGATCGGTACGCACATACGTAATTATCACAAGAAAACTGAAAGTCAAAGTGAGATTGCACGCAAGCTTTATCAACTGCAAGGTGTTAAAGAGACAATTGATAATGATGAAGTTATTCAAACGATTGATCAAACCATTGAATCCTATGAAGAAAAGCTCGAACCTGAAGCTAAAAAGATGTTGGGTAATTGGGATGATTTGAAAGAAAGCTACGCTAAAGATACCATGAAATTTTCCGTGCGAGATAAAGAAATTGAAATGGATATCGTCACTGAATCACTTTCAGGTATAAAAATTCCTAAAGTTGCTTTCCCGAGATTTGCTGATTGGGGCGAACGACTAACATGGTTGATGAAGGAAAATGTTCCAGGCTCATTTCCGTTTACTGCAGGTGTATTTCCTTTCAAGAGAAAAGGAGAAGACCCTACACGTCAATTTGCTGGAGAAGGTACTCCTGAACGAACAAACCGTCGTTTTCATTACCTTGCAAAAGACGGCGATGCAAAACGTCTATCGACTGCATTTGACTCTGTAACACTTTATGGAGAAGACCCAGCGCCACGTCCGGACATTTACGGGAAAGTTGGTGAAAGTGGTGTGAATATCTGTACGTTGGAAGATATGAAAAAGCTCTATGATGGATTTGATTTAACGAATCCAATGACGTCTGTATCGATGACCATTAATGGACCAGCACCAATAATCTTGGCAATGTTTTTTAATACAGCAATTGATCAGCAGGTTGATAAGTTTAAGGAAGAACACGATCGTAGCCCGAATGAGGAAGAATAC
The DNA here is from genome assembly GCF_049310925.1 of Virgibacillus sp. DJP39. NCBI lineage: Bacteria > Bacillati > Bacillota > Bacilli > Caryophanales > Bacillaceae > Virgibacillus > Virgibacillus sp. DJP39. Next base: position 36,380 of record NZ_JBMERP010000030.1, read on the forward strand.
GTACAATTGAAGGAAGATACATTAGCAGTTGTTCGTGGTACGGTCCAAGCTGATATTTTAAAAGAAGACCAAGGCCAGAACACATGTATTTTTTCAACAGAATTCGCATTGCGGATGATGGGCGATATTCAACAATACTTTATCGATAAACAAGTACGAAACTATTATTCTGTATCAATTTCTGGGTATCATATTGCAGAAGCTGGAGCAAACCCGATTACGCAATTGGCATTCACATTAGCTAATGGCTTCACATATGTCGAGTATTACTTAAGCAGGGGAATGGATATTAACAAATTTGCACCAAATTTGTCCTTCTTTTTCTCAAATGGACTTGATCCAGAATACACAGTAATTGGGCGTGTTGCACGTCGCATTTGGGCAATTACGATGCGTGACAAATACGGAGCAAACGAAAGAAGTCAAAAACTAAAGTATCACATCCAGACTTCCGGACGCTCCCTGCACGCACAGGAAATTGACTTTAATGATATTCGTACGTCTTTGCAAGCGTTAATAGCAATCCAGGACAACTGTAATTCCTTGCACACCAATTCTTATGATGAAGCCATCACCACACCTACTGAAGAATCAGTGCGTCGCGCAATGGCAATTCAAATGATTATTAATAAAGAATTCGGTTTAACAAAAAATGAAAATTCCTTGCAGGGATCATTTATTGTTGACGAGTTAACAGATCTTGTCGAAGAAGCAGTACTGCAGGAATTTGAAAAAATGAATGACCGCGGCGGTGTACTTGGTGCAATGGAACGCCAATACCAACGAGGAAAAATTCAAGAAGAATCCCTTTATTACGAAGGCAAAAAACATTCAGGAGAACTTCCAATTGTTGGAGTGAACACATATATCAATCCAACTCCACAATCAGAAGACGAAGTTAACTCAATGGAAATTGCACGCGCATCAACCGAGGAAAAAGAACACCAAATTGCTGAAGTGCATAAATTCCAGCAAGCAAACGAAGCACACACCGAAGCAGCACTCACACGACTCAAAGAAGTTGCCGCAAACGACGGAAACATATTCGTTGAGCTGATGGAAACAGTAAAAGTAGCAAGCCTAGGCCAAATCACCAACGCCCTCTACCAAGTAGGCGGACAGTACAGAAGGAATATGTAGAAAGAAAAGCGGAAGCGCCCGTTTATTGGCGTATGCCCTGGACGGAACCGTATTAGATAAAGGAAACACGAAGAGCGAGAGCGATTCGATGTTGACTTATCGTAAGGAGGAGCCGGAAGGGCACTAGCCAATGGGCGCTGGAGCTAGACAGAAAGAAAAGCGTAGAAGGCTTGCTCAGCGGCGACATGCGTAAGCAGAAGACCGAAGAGTGGATGGTTTACCCACTCGAAGTGTCTAATGCTTACGACACGAGCCGCTAGCCTTCGAAGCTAGACAGGAAAGAAAAGCGGAAGCGCCTGGTCTGGGGTGAAACGCGTAAGCAAGAGACCGTAGAGCACTTGAACTTAGTGCTCGGAGTGTCAATTGCTTACGACGCGAACCCCAAGGCGTCGAAGCTAGACAGGAAAGAAAAGCGTAGAAGGCTTGGTTAGCGGCGACATGCGTAAGCTTTGGGCCGTGAAGGTGGATTCCTGGGCCAGGTCGCTCAACTTTCTTGTGTTGACGCTCGACTTCTTGCCCGTGTCGCTCAACTTTATTGTATTGCCGCTCAACTTTTTGGTCGTGCCGCTCAACTTTCTGGATGGTTCGCTCGACTTCCTTGAGTTGACGCTCAACTCCCTTGTTTGGCTCCTGGGCCGGGAGCGTTTTGAAGAAATTTAACAAAAAGTTGGGAAGCACATCCATGTTTTCTCAACTTTTTGTGTATTTCTCTAGCATATTTGGTATATGTTTGTTTATAATGTATGATATGGTAAATACAAGGAAACTATTAAAGAATACTTTTACATATAAAGGGAGTGCATTACCGTGAGCTTGAAAAAATACAGCCACGAGGAGATCTCGAAAATGTCCATGATTGAATTAGCAAATTTGATCTTATTGGATAAGAAGAAAGCAGTAAACTTCAGAGATATTTTCAAAAAGATTGCAGATTTAAAAGGATTTGACGAAAAAGAAAAAGAAACAAATATTACACAGTTTTATACAGATTTAAATATTGATGGTCGCTTTATGACAACGGGATCAAACTTATGGGGATTAAAAACCTGGTATCCTGTTGATCAGCGTGATGAAGAATTAACTGCTATTGCTCCTAAGAAAAAGAAAAAGAAGCCGGCTGCTAAAAAGAAACCAAAGAAGAAAGCAAAAGATTTTGATGAGGAAGAAGAAGAGTTGGACATCGTTGACGAGGATATCGAAGAGTTAGCAGACGACTTAGATGATGACGATGACGATGATCTTTTTGACGATGACGATGACGACGAAGATGAAGAAGACGATGATGATGAAGACGACGAAGAAAAAGACCAAAAAAAGACCAAAAAATAACTAAAAGTAAGCTTGACTTTTTCATCGCTTATGCTACAATTTTTATTGGGCTCTTGAATTTTACGTTAATAAAGCGTTCCTCCTATATAGTGGGGGAGCGCTTTTCTTGTTTTAGCAGGTAAGAAAGTATAAATCCTTTCTTACTGCATAAGTGCAACTAAGTGGCCATTAAGGCTTGGCGATAAGCCAAGTTTTCTAATAGCGGGGTATCGGTTCCCTTATAGATAGGGTGCCCTTAACCGGACGTTATGAAAGTACGTACAGTAGACAATTCTATATATTTGTACTTGCTTACGCTTTTTTTGTTTTTAGCAATAATATAGCTAAAGTTTGAAATGATAAGGATAATAGAAAGAGGGATGCAAGTTGACTAAATACATTTTTGTAACAGGCGGCGTAGTTTCATCACTAGGAAAAGGAATTACAGCAGCATCATTAGGTCGTTTATTGAAAAACCGAGGGCTTAAAGTAACCATTCAAAAATTTGATCCATACATTAACGTTGATCCTGGAACAATGAGTCCTTATCAGCACGGGGAAGTTTTTGTAACAGAAGATGGAGCTGAAACAGACCTCGACCTTGGTCACTATGAACGTTTTATTGACATTAACTTAAATAAATACAGTAATATCACAACAGGTAAGGTGTACTCCAGTGTTATTAAAAAAGAACGTCGAGGCGATTATTTAGGTGGAACTGTTCAAGTAATACCACATATTACAAATGAAATAAAAGAGCAGGTTTATCGGGCGGGACAAGCTACTAAAGCAGACGTAGTTATAACAGAAATTGGTGGTACTGTTGGCGATATTGAATCGTTGCCATTTCTAGAAGCCATCCGCCAAATTAAAAGTGATATAGGAAGAGAACATGTGATGTATATCCACTGTACCCTTGTACCTTATCTAAAGGCAGCAGGCGAGATGAAAACAAAGCCTACCCAGCATAGTGTGAAAGAATTGCGGTCACTAGGTATTCAGCCGGATGCTATCGTGCTGCGTACAGAATTGCCAATTAGCAAGGATATGAAAGAGAAAATCGCCTTGTTCTGTGATATTAATGAACAGGCAGTTATTGAAATGCGTGATGCTGATATCCTGTATCAAGTACCAATTGCTTTACAGGAACAACAACTTGATCAATTAACATGCGACCATTTCGGGTTATCATGTGGACCAGCTGATATGGATGAGTGGAAGCAACTGGTAAATAAAGTTCGTAATCTGTCCAAAACAATTACCATCGGATTGGTTGGGAAGTATGTAGAGTTACCGGATGCGTATTTGTCAGTAGTAGAAGCATTAAAACATGCGGGTTACCCATATGATACAGATGTAACCGTACATTGGATAAATGCGGAAAAAATGGATAAAGAAACAATCAAGCACGAATTATCACGTGTTGATGGAATTCTTGTGCCAGGTGGTTTTGGAGATCGTGGCATCGAGGGTAAAATTGAAGCGATCCGTTATGCACGTGAAAATAAGATACCTTTCTTCGGTATTTGTTTAGGAATGCAGCTTGCAACGGTTGAGTTTGCACGAAATGTACTAAACTTAGAGGGTGCACATTCAGCAGAAATTGACCCTCAAACACCTTATCCTATTATTGACCTGCTGCCAGAGCAAAAAAACATATCTGATCTTGGTGGTACTCTTAGACTTGGTATTTACCCTTGTAAGTTAAAGGACGGTACAAACACAAAGGCCGCATACAATGAAGATTTAGTGTACGAACGTCATCGTCACCGTTTTGAATTCAACAACGATTTCAGGCAGCAAATGGAAGATAACGGATTTATTTTTTCTGGTACAAGCCCTGATGGTCGTTTGATAGAAACAATTGAAATTGTCGATCATCCTTGGTTTATTGCATGTCAATTCCACCCTGAATTTAAATCACGCCCAACGAATCCACAGGCACTTTTTAAAGGATTCATTGGAGCAGTAGTAGAGGAAGTAAAAAAATAATAGAATCAACCTGACGACAAAGCCCGCAAGTATAGAGATTGCGGGTTTTGTCGAATGTAATCGTCGAAATTTAGGGATTGATTTTT